>JAHFOZ010000439.1 GCA_023261405.1 Planctomycetota bacterium | reverse complement strand
CCAGTGGCACGACCAGGAGCCTCGCAATCAAGGTTCCCCCCTATTGCTTCTTCGGCGCGGGGATCGGGATGTTGCGGAGTTCGACGGGGACCATGAGGGTGACGCGGCCGACGTAGGCGGCCAGGCGCAGGGAGTGCACCGGCGCCTCGCGGACCAGCGTGTACTCCATCGTGTAGCCGTCGTCGGAGCCGCTCCCGCTGTGGCCCTGGGAGAGCTTGCCGTCCTTGTCGTCGAGGAGCTCGAAGTCGGGGAACGAGGGGAAGTCCCGGCCCTCGCGCGTCCCCTGCACCTGGTAGGCCAGCGTCGCCTTCCCCTTGGACTGCTTGAAGCCCTTCACGCGCACCGTCATGCCTCCGAGCTTGAGCTCCTTCCCCTCCACAAGCTCGCCCGCCGGCACCTTGAGGTCCAGGTAGCGGAGCGGGAACGTCACCGGCACCCTCCCCCGGAGCTTCTCGATCGACTTCGCCTCCTTCGCCGGCATGTTCAGGTCCACCGTCAGGCCGCCGCGGCGCCCGTGGTCGAAGCGGTCCTCCATGATCACGGCGTCCGGATCCTCCCCCTCCTGGAACTCGTCCGAGGAGCGGTAGTGGCGGCCGCCTTCGACGGAGGACGCCAGCAGCGACCACCCCGCGTCGTCCTGCGCCTCCTCCGCCTGGAACGAGCCCACCGCCAGCGGCTTCGACCCCGGCTGCATGGACATCGTGAGCGTCACCCGCGCGCTGCGCTGCAGCTTCTCGAGCGAGCGGCGCACCGTCACCTGCACGTCCTCCACCTCCACGCGGAACTGCCTCCAGTGCGAGGCGGCCGGGAGCGCCGGCTCCCCGTCCAGCTCGATCGCGGCCCCCGACTCCTCCCGCACCTTCACAGTCCCCCTCCCGAGCGCGCGGCAGAGATCGTCCAGCGCCGCGAGCACCGGCCGGTCCTTGATCTCCAGCGTAACCTTCGCCCCCTCGTCCACCCCGCTCGGTTCCACCGGCAGCCCCGTCGCGGCGCGGACCGCCTCGAGGACCTGCTTCACCGTGCGCTCCCCGCGCTCCAGGGTCACCGTCCTCACGGGCGGCAGCCACTTCTCCCGCTCATCGGGAGGGGCCTTTGCGGGCTCCTGGACGAGCATCAGGACGGCAAGGAGCAGGGCCCTCATTCCTCACCCGGGAGCGGGATGTCCGAGAACTCGAAGGAGATGTCGAAGGTCTTGTGCCCCAGCCAGGCGCTGGTCCGCACGGCCGCAACTTCCCCCCCGCCCCTGAGGTACCAGTGCTGATTGTGCTCCGCGCCACTCGAGCCGCTCCCACTGCCGCCCGTCTGGAGCTCCCGCCCCTGGTCGTCCAGCGGGACAAACGTGGGCGAGCCTCGATACGACCCGCCGATCGTGTAACTCATGTGAAAGGCCTTGTCCTTGGTCTCGGTCTTCGTCACGGTGATGACCCCGGCGCCGATCTCGAGCACCGCCTTCTCCCTCAGGCCCTTCACCGCGAGCGTCTTCACGGCCTCCTTCACCGCGAAGGCCACGCGGAGCTTGAGCCTCAGTTTCGACAGACGCCGCGCCCCCGGCGTGGGCGTCTTGATGGAAATGGAGGTCTGGGCCGACTCGTGACCCGACCAGCGGTCCCCCACGAACCAGACCGCGTTGGGGTCCTCCCCCGTGTCGGGCTCCGACTCGCCGCGGCGGAACGCGCCCCGCCCCGCGGGCTCCGCCACGAGAGAGGCGCCCTTGTCGTCCACCGCCTCCTCCACCCGCCACGTCCCCACGAAGACCGGCTGCGTGCCAGGCATCGACCCCACGGCGACCTGCACTTCAGCCGTCACCGAACCCTTCTTCAGCGAGCGCACTTCCGTGAGCACCACGTCCCTCACGGCGGCACGGAACTGACCCCAGTGGGCCACGGCCGGGTCCAGGGGCTTCGCGCCGTCCAGCGAGACCGCGTCCGTCGCCTTGGAGGGGAGGGTCTCGTGGTGCCAGCCGCGCCCGCCGGAATTGCCCGTCTGCAGGGCCGGCACCTCGGGCCGTCCCTTCCCCATCGCGCGGCAGAGGTCGTCGAGCACCCGGAGGGGCGGGGCGTCCTCCCAGCCCGCCTCTACCGGGGCGCGCAGGTTCATCGCCAGCGGCGCCACGCGGAAGCCCGCCTGCCTCCAGAGCTCGGCGAAGATGTGCTCCGGGGTGTGCTTCCCCTTCGGGATCGTGACCCTGCGCGCGGGCGGGAGCGACTGCTCCAGGCTTTCCTCCCACTCGAAGCGCGCCAGGATCGTCCGGACCTGGGAGGCGATCTCGGCCGCCGACGCGTCGGTGTACTTCTTCAGGAAAGGGGCGATAGCGCGGCCCTTCTTGAGGAGCTCGTCGCGGGCCTTCTCGCGCTCGGCCAGGTCGTCCGCGTCCAGCTTCTCCACGAGCGCCTTGAGCTCGGCCTCCTGGGCGGGCGCCTGGAGCGCGATCAGGCAGAACACCGCGAACAGCCTCATCTACCGTTTATCCTCGCGCGCCTTCTCCAGGAGTTCCTTGCACGCGGGCAGCCTGCGGAGTTCCTCGAAGACGGCCTCCTTCCCGACGTTTTCGGCCTTGGACGGGTCCGCCTCGAGCGCCTTCCCCAGGGCCTTGAGCGCCTCCGCCGTCCGCCGGGCCGCCGCGTACGCGTACGCCGCCACGTAGTACCCGTCCGCCCCCCAGTCTTCCGTCACCTGCAGCTTCCGCGCATAGGCCAGCGCCTCGTCCGGCCGACCCAGGCGGGCCAGGGCGTACCCCAGCTCCTCCCAGAACTTGGGACGGTCCGCCGGGGAGGAAGCCCGCTCGATTCCCGCCGACAGCGACGTCTCGGCCTCCGCGAAGCGGCCCAGCTTCCGCAGCGCAGCTCCCTGGAAGTACCACCCGTCCATGTCGTCCGGAAGGGCCTTCGTGTGGGCCTGCGCGAGCTCCAGGAGCCTGCCGTTCCTCTCGCGGAAGAGGTTCGCGAACGCCTTCTCGTAGAACGCCGACCGGGTCCTCGCACGCCCAAGGAGCTCCCTGATCTCCTCCCCCTTCCGGACCTGTTCGAACACGGCCTCGCGCGAGACCTTGGCGTGCAGCTCGTGGTGCTTCCCGAGCGCCTCCTTGAGGGCGCGGACCGCGTCCTCCTCCTTCCCTCCCGCGGCGGCGAGGTAGGCCTGCACGTAGGCGGAAGCCCCCTCGTCCTCCTCCCCCAGCGCCCCGGCCAGCTGGCGCGCCTCCTCGAGTTTCCCGAGGTGGGCGAGCGCGCAGGCCAGTTCTTCCTTGAGGGCACTCCCGTGCTCCTCGTCGGTATCCGCGGCCAGCCCGGCCCGCAGGGACTTGACCGCCTCGTCGTGCTTCCCCAGACGGCGGAGCGCATGGCCCTCGTGGAGGAGGAGCGCCGCGTCCGGGTCCCCGCCCCGCCGCTTCGCCTGGTCGCGCGCGAGGTCGAGGAGGAGTCCCGGCGCGTCGCCGGCCATGAGGGCCTCCGCCGCCTCGGCGTAGAGGTCGTCCTGCTCCCCCTCCCGCTCGAAGGCGGCGAGGAAGAGCGTCTTCGCCTCCTCGGGTTTCCTGTCCTCCGCGAGCAGCTTCGCGAGCTCGAAGCGGTTCCGGAACTCTTCGTCGTCCGCGGCGATCCCCTTGCGGAGGGCGGCGACCGCATCCTCCCGATGTCCCGCTTCCTTGTGGGAAAGACCGATCTGGAGCCAGGCGTGCGGGTCGTCGCCCACCCGCTTCAGGTATTCCCCGTGGGCGCGGATGCAGTCCTCGTATCGCTCGAGCGCGTGGCAGGCCTCGCCCTTGAGCTGCCAGGCCCTCGCGAGGTCCTGGCGCTTCCCGAGCGCCCGGTCCAGCGCGAGCAGCGCCTCCTCCTCGCGCCCGAGGGTCACGAGGAACCCGCCCTCCATCATGTCGAGATAACCGTCAAACATGGCGGGAAGACGCTGCTTGGATGCCTCCCGCAACTGCCCGAGGGCCGCCTCGAGCTCCCCCGCGGCCGCCTTTTTCACCGCGCCCTGGAGCAGCGCCGCGGTCTCCGCCAGCCGGCTGAAGGCCTTCTTGTCGCCCGCCTCCTGGAGCAGCGCGGAAAGGATGAAAGAGACGCGCAGGCCCTCCGCCTGCTCCTCGAAATCGTAGACCTTCCAGGTGTCCCCGTCCTTGGCCACCCAGAAGCGGTAGAGGGACTTCTCCTCGCCGGTCCTCACCCAGGCGAAGACCTCCGCCTCCGCCTTCCCACCGGCGACGTTCACCCGCGTGACGCGCGCCCCCGTCCAGAGCATGCCCATCGAGCGGAGCTGGGCGGGGGCCCGGCCCAGGCTGCGCTCCAGCTTCTCCACGAACTCCGCGCGCTGCTCCCCGGTCGAGAGCTCCTCCGGCCAGCCTTTCGCACCCAGCTCCTCCATCATCCGCCGGGAGTGGAATCCCTCACGGAACCGGGCGGGGTCGACCTTGGCCACGGCGTCCACGAGCGCCTCGACGGCGACCTTCGCCCCCGCCTCGGACTTGTCCTGAGCACCGTCGAAGGGCGGGTCCTGCGCCGGCAC
>JAHFOZ010000438.1 GCA_023261405.1 Planctomycetota bacterium | reverse complement strand
GGGAGGCACGCATGATCCTGACGACGACTTCGGCGGGGGAGGGATCGTCGCGCGGATCGGGTCGGCCCACCGCGCGAAAGGAATGGACGCGGAGCCTTCGATCGGGGCTTCGTGGGTCTCGCTGGGCGGCCTCGGGCCCGGGTACGTGCTGGATCTCTCCCTGAACTTCAGGTTCTGAGGGCTGATTCACGGGCTCGGCATGATGCGCTTCATGAACCCATCGAACAGCGGCACGGTGAAAGCGGTGTCTCCATGGGAGGGGCTGTAGATCATGCCTTTCGAGATGAGGGTGTTCCGCATCGGGGCGACGGCGGTGACTTTCTTCTTGAGCAGGTGCGCGATGTCGCCGGAGCGGTGCGGCCCGGGCCCGAGTTCCGCCATGGCACGCATATACTTCTTTTCCGCCGGCGTCAACCGGTCAAAGCGGACGCGAAAGAAACTGCTGTCCAGTTCGGCAAGTGCGGCTTGTGTCCCGCGCAGGGCGTCCTCCCGCTCGATCGGGGAGGCATCGGCGATGTTCCAGCTGTGCTTGCCCCATTCCTGGAGAAAGTAGGGGTAGCCCTTCGTCTGGTCCAGGATGGCCTCTAGGGCGTCGTCCTCGAAGGTCACGCCCTCCCTTCCGGCCGGAACACGGAGCGCCGACCGGGCCGCCTCATCATCCAGACTGTCGATCTTCACGAACTCGAACAGGCGCTCAGCATACGACTTGGCGCGTCCGGTCTGCCCTACGAGCTGGGGCAGTCCCGCTGCGATCATCGTCACCGGCAGCTGCCTCTGGCTTGCGCGATGAATGGCCATGATGAGCGCCGCCAGCTGTGCCTCCTCCACGTACTGCAGCTCGTCCAGGAACAGGACGACGGCGGTCTTTCGCTCGGCCGCCGCTTCACCGATGGCGGTCAGGAGATCGGCAAGGTCCGACTCGAGGTCTCCGCTGTCCGCCACGCCCTTCTGCGGTCTGCAGTCGATGCCGAACTCGAAGTCCTGGTACTTGAGTTTCATGGCCTGGGCGAATCCAGCCAGAGCCTTCAGCGACCCTTCGAGCTTCGCTCGAAGGGCCCGGCCGCGACTGAGTTTCAGCAACGCCGCCCGCAGGGCCGGTGCCAGCAGCGCCGGAAGGGACCGCTCCTCGGGCGCCTCCATCCAGACGCAGGAAAGGCCGCGCCCCTCGCCCTCCTGCCGGACCTTGTTGATCAGCACGGTTTTCCCCACCCCGCGAAGCCCGTAGAAGACGAAACTGCGCGCCGATCGTCCATCGCGGATGCGGTCGAGCGCGATGGCAGCCCGCTCCACGAGATCGCCGCGGCCCGCAAGCTCGGGCGGCGGGGTGCCTGCGCCTGGCGAGTAGGGGTTTCTTCGAGGGTCCATTTATATCGAAATTATGAAAGTTATTCTGAATAGATAATACATCCTAACTTTCTCATAATCAACGTCTTCCGGGGGGCGTGGATCGGGGAGGAATCCTGGAATCCACACCCATGTCGCACTACGTTTCCTGGCCCCGACCGGTACCCCGGGAGCGCCCTCGATCAACCGCCGTCCAGCTTCGTGCGCAGGAGGTGGAGCGTGTCGGGGAAGGAGCGGCCGTGGGGGCCCATGATAGTCCTTCGGCGCATCAGAGCGACCAGCCCTTGCGGTACTCGCGGCGTATGAAGGACTCGGCCTCGGGCGCCTTCAGGTTCGCGGCGTCCCACTCGATCCGCTGGCCCGCGCGGAAGGCCGCGACGCCCAGGAGGACCAGCTCCGTCAGCGGGCCCGCGTAGTCGAAGCTGCTGCCGGCCTTCGGCCCGCCCTTGCAGGCCTGGATCCAGTCCTGGTAGTGGTTGTTCCCGGGCGCGCGGGGGAGCGTGGGGGCGGGGGGCTTGAAGTCGGCGAAGTCCTCGCGGGGCAGGAGCAGCGGCTGCGCGCCGTAATTGTAGAGCAGGGCGCCCTTGTCGCCCACGAAGAGCACGCCGTTCGTGTCCGCCTTCGCGCCTCGGAAGAGCTCCGGCGGCGGGAGGTTCATGAGGTCCTTCCCGTTCGCATCCTTGCCCTTGCGGCCCTCGTACCACGTGAGCTTGACCGGGGGCAGCTCGGCGCGCGCGGGGAACTCGTAGCGGATCGTGGACCAGAGCGGGCCCGTCTCGGGCTTCCGCGGCTCTCCCTCCGCCTCGATCGTCGCCGGGGCGCCGAGCTTGAGCGCCCAGAAGGGGGCGTCCAGGATGTGGCAGGCCATGTCGCCCAGCGCGCCGGTGCCGAAGTCCCACCAGCCGCGCCATGAGAACGGATGGTAGGCGGAGTGGTAAGGCCGCTCGGGGGCGGGGCCGAGCCAGAGGTCCCAGTTGAGGAGCGGCGGGGTGGGCATCGCCCCTTCAGGCCGGTCGATTCCCTGCGGCCAGATCGGCCGGTCCGTCCAGGCGTGGACCTCGCGCACGGGGCCCACCGCGCCGGCCTGGATGAATTCGACCGTGCGGCGGATGACTTCGCTCGCGTGCATCCGCGTCCCCATCTGCGTGGCCTTGCCGGAGCGGGCGGCCTCGGCGGCCACCGTGCGCGCCTCCCACACGGAATGGGTGAGCGGCTTCTCGCAGTAGACGTGCTTGCCCAGCTTGAGGGCCGCCATCGTGGCGACGGCGTGGGTGTGGTCGGGGGTGCTGACGACCAGCGCGTCGAGGCCCTTCTCCTTGTCCAGCATCACCCGGTAGTCGATGTACCGGTTCGCTTTCGGATGGTCCTTGGCGGCCTTGGCCAGGCGCGCCTCGTCCACGTCGCAGAGGGCCGCGATCGTCTCGCTCGAGACCCCCTTCACGTTCCCATAGCCCATGCCGTCGGCGCCGATGACGCCGATGGCCAGCTTCGAGTTGGGGCCCTTCTCCTGCGCGGGGCCGGGGCGGGAGGCGATCCAGAACCCGGTGCCATAGGCCAGGAACTCGCGGCGGGAGGGCGCGGGGAAGCTCATCGATCGAAGATTATACAGCCCCGCCGAGCCGGCCTCGGATGAAAAAACCCGGTGGACCTGGTGCGAGGCTTCATCAGTTCGTATCCTTGCGCACGGCGTGCAGCCGAGAGCCTGGAGTCTGCAGGGTTCTTCCAGCTACGAGCTACAGGCTCTCAGCTGTGCGAGCAACGCTACGGACAAATGACCGCGGGCACTTAGAGCTTCCTGCATCCCTCGCGGACCGCCTCGAGGCAGGCCTTGATGTCGGCGATGGGATCCTTGGGGTTCTTCTCGTACTCGAGGGCCAGGATGCCGCCGAATTTGACCGCCTTGAGCGCCTTGAGGACGCCCAGGACGTCCAGCTTCCCCTGGCCGAGGACGTGCTCCGTGTTCGCGTCGGAGAAATCCTTGATGTGGACGTCGTGGACGCGCGGTCCGAGCGCCTGGATCCACTTCACGGGGTCCTCGCCGCTGCGGAGCACGTGGCCGGTGTCCACGCAGGAGCCGATCGCCTCGGGCCACTTCTCCACGGCCTTCTGGACCTGCTCGAGCTTCGCGTATTTCTTGTCGCCGGGCCCGTGGTTGTGGATGGCGATCTTCATGCCGTACTCCCGGGTGAGCGCGTCGAGGCTCTCGAAGGAGTCGGGGGCGGGGTCGGCGGTGTAGACCTTGAAGCCCATCGCCTTGGCGAACTCGAACTGCGCCTTGTTCTGGTCGTGGTTCTTGCCGAAGCCCTGCACGCCGTACGAGAGGATCGTCACCCCGGCGGCGGCGAGCTTCTCCTTGTAGGAGGCGATCTGGGCGGCGTCGGTCGTCTGCTTCATCATGCCGCTGTAGAACTGGGCGTACTTGAGCCCGAAGTCCTTCAGCTGCTTGAGGCAGGTGTCGAGATCGAAGTTCCGGAGCGTGTAGGTCTGGAGGCCCATGTTGAACCCGGCGTAGGCCGGGTCGCCCTGCCTCGCGCCCGCGACGTCGCCCAGCGCGGCGAAGAGCGGCCTCGGAAGGAAGGCACATGCGGCGGCGCCGGCCGCGCCCGCGGCGGCGAGGCGGAGGAACTCGCGACGGGTGATCTCGTTCATGGGTTCATCCCCGGAAAAAGAAGGAATTCAGCATAACCGCCCCCCGCGGAGCGGGCAATGAATACAACGACGGCGCCGGCCGCGCCGTCGGGAGATTCCAGTTGACGCCCCGGAAGGGCGCGGATATCACGGGCGTCATGCAGGAGGGACCCACGGCGCCCCCGCGCGCCTTTTCCCCGGGTTTCGAACTCCTGCTCCGGGCGATCCCGGCCTTCGCCCCCTGGCTCGTCCGGTTCTACATCTGGAACCTGCGGCTGCACTACCACGACTTCGGGATCCTCGAGGGCTTCGTCCGTGAACGCAAGCCCTTCGTGGCGGTGGTTTGGCACGAGTACATGATGTTCGCCCATCACATGATGACCTGGCCCACGGGGCGGACCTTCACGATCCTCTCGAGCCGCAGCAGGGACGGGGAGCTGTCCACGCGGCTCCTCCGGCGTCTCGGCCACCGGGTGGAGCGCGGCTCGTCGAGCGTCGGCGGGATGGAGGGGCTCCGCGGGATCGTGAGG
>JAHFOZ010000036.1:11976-18912 GCA_023261405.1 Planctomycetota bacterium | reverse complement strand
GGCGCAGTCGGCCGACGGCGGGACGACCCTCTGGGAGGAGGCGCTGCCGTCCGAGCCGCAGCGCTGGGGGCTGGCGATCGACGCCGAGGGGCGCATCGTGGTGACGCTGCGCGAAGGCAAAGTGATCTCCTGGGGGGCGAAATGATCAGGTTATCCAGGCGCGGCTTCCTCGGGTCGACGGCGGCGGCGGCCCTCGGCCCCGCCATCTTCCACGGCAGCCCCAACGAGAAGCTGAATGTCGCATTCATCGGGACGGGCGGCCGGGGCGAGGCCAGCCTGGGCGCGCTGGGACCCACGAACAACGTCGTGGCCCTCTGCGACGTGGACGAGCGCCGGGGCGGCGCGGCGTCCGCGAAATTCCCCGGGGCGAAGCGCTTCGTCGATTTCCGGAGGATGTTCGAGGAGCTGGGCAAGGGCATCGACGCCGTGGCCGTCGCGACGCCGGACCACACCCATGCAGTCGCGGCGATGGAGGCGATCCGGCGGGGGATCCACGTCTACTGCGAGAAGCCGCTCGCCCACTCGATCCGCGAGATCCGGGCGCTCATGAAGGCGGCCCGCGAGAAGGGCGTGGTGACGCAGCTGGGCAACCAGGGCCACTCGAGCGACTCGATCCGCAAGTGCGTCGAGTGGGTCCGCGACGGGGCGATCGGCCGTGTCCACACGGTCCACGCGAGCTGCAGCTCGGTCCACAACAAGGTGAAGGAGTTCCCGCTCCTGGCCGAGAAGCACGAGGTCCCCAAGGGGCTCGACTGGGACCTCTGGCTCGGTCCGGCGGAGGAGCGTCCCTACAACCCCGTCTATCTCCCGGGCAAGTGGCGCGGGTGGAAGCCGTTTGGGAGCGGCACGATCGGCGACTGGGTCTGCCACGTGGTGGACCCGTCCTTCTGGGCGCTGGACCTGGGCGCGCCGCGGACCGTAGAGGCCGTAGCGCTGGACGAGTACGATCCCGTGAAGCACGCGGACACGTTTCCGCGCGGCTTCACGATCCGCTTCGAATTCCCGGCGAAAGGCGAGCGCGCTCCGGTGACCCTGTTCTGGCACAGCGGGTCGCACTACACCCGGAAGGCGCGGCCGGAGGGGCTGGAGGAGGGCAAGGAGATTCCCGACACGGGGGCGGTCCTCCTGGGGGACAAGGGGGCGATCGTGCACGGCTCGCACGGCGCGGGCGGCGTGAAGATCGTGCCCGACGAGAAGATGAAGGCCTACAAGCAGCCCGCCCCGTCGATCCCGCGCGTGGGCGACCACCACAAGGACTTCGTCGCCGCGATCAAGGACGGCCGCAAGGCGGGCTCGGACTTCGCCCTCTACGGCGGCCCGCTCACGGAGATCGCGGCGCTCGGGATCATCGCGATGAACTTCCCGCAGCGGAAGCTGACGTGGGACGCGGAGGCGGCGCGGTTCACGGACTGCGACGACGCGAACCGCTTCCTCGACCCCCCGTACCGCAAGGGCTGGTCTCTCTGACGGAAGCGTCCGGGTTCAGGGCATCCGATCCCCAGGAGATCACTCAAAGGCGGAAGCTCTCCGAGGTCCGGCCGGACGAATAAAGGCCTTCACTCGGGGTGCTTGAAGTCGGCGTCCTCGACGGGCGCGTCGAGCTTGACGTCGTAGCGTTCCGTCTCGACCCAGTACAAGCACTTGCCCGATTTCGCCTCCACGCGCTTGAGGGGGAGAAAGGTCTCCGCGTCGATCCAGATCGTTGCGCCCCGCTTCAGCTCTCCGCCGCTTCCGGGGCCGTCGATGGTGATGACCCGGGTGAAGGAGAGGGCGACGGCAGGACGCCCGTCCAGGGTCTCCCGCTTCACCGTCTTGAAGTCTTCGAGCCGGACTCTCCTCCAGTACGCCCCATCCTCTAGATTCCACCCGTCCCATTCGATGGAAGAGATGAGGCCGAGCCGGGGGAGGGCCAGGGCGTAGTTCCTCCCGAAGGCGGGCGAAGGCTTCGCGATGTCCTGCGAGGGTCCGATGAATCCGTAGGACCGGAGACTCCTGCCGTCGCGAAGGACCCTGGCCATCGGAGGCAGCTCCCCCGAGACGCGCGTGCGTTCGTGCCGGACGCGATGGCGCTCCTTCGGAGTTCCCTTCAGCGGACCGCCCGCTTGGGTACCCTCGCCTGCGCCGGGATCCCGGATGCTTCTTCCTGGACACGGATCTGCTTCGTCACACGATCTTTTGCAACAGGTTCAGCTCCGCGTCGCCCAGTCCCTGGAACTCCAAGGCGATCTCGATCCCTTCCCTTGTGTGGACTAGCCTGACGGGCCGACCCGCGATTTCGACGTCCTTGAGCGGCCCCTCGGGCGCGCCGATTCCGAACCAGTGGGCCTGGACCGGGAGCGCTTTCCGGGAAAGGTCGAGGGCCCCGAAGAGCGCCCCCGAGAGCGACACGTTCCGGAGGACCGCCGTTCCCCGGTCGAAATGGCTTCCGTTCTCGAGATAAATCCGGAGCTCGACGGCCATCTCAGTCGAATTCCGTTCGTGACGCCGGCGATGCTCACGCTTGAGACCGCTCACGTCGTAGCCCAATTTCCGCGCCGCCCTGAAGACCTTGTCCACGGTCTCCTTCCTGAACGTCGACCCCTTCGCCTGGTGGAGGATCTTGTTCACGCTCGAGACATCGATCCTCAAGTGCCGCGCGATCTCGACTTGGGTTGTCATGTTCGGTGCTCCTCAAGGGTGGGGAAGCGGGGATTCGGGAACCCTGTCCGCGCCATGCCCCCAGGATTCAATAGGACATTCGCAGTCCAGTTTCCGACAGGATGATGCACGCCGCGGGAGACGATCGATCCGGGCCTCAACGCGCGGCCGGGCGGACCCCCCGCTTGCGGCACCCGCGCTCCACGGGGCATTCGGCGCACTTGGGGCCTCTGGGGCGGCAGGTCTTCTTGCCGTGGGCGACGAAGGCCTCGTTGACGAGCGGCCAGAGGCGGCGCGGGACGAGGCGGACGAGCGCGCGCTCGGTCTGCTCGGGTGTCTTCGTGCGCACCCAGCCCAGGCGGTTTGAGAGGCGGTGCACGTGCGTGTCCACGGGGATCGCCTCCTGGCCGTGGGCGTAGACGAGGACGCAGTTGGCCACCTTGCGGCCGACGCCGGGGAACTCCATGAGGCCCTCGATCGTCCGCGGCACGCCGAGCTTCTCCACCATCGCGGCCGTCTCCGTGACGTACTTCGCCTTCGTGCGGTAGAAGCCGATGGGCTTGAGGATGCGCTCGACCTCCCGCCGCCCGGCCCGAGCGAGCGCGCGCGGCGTGGGATAGCGCTTGAAGAGCAGCGCGCTGATCCGGTCGGTGGTCTCGTCGCGCGTGCGGGCGGAGAGGATGGTCCCGATGAGGACCCGGTAGGGCCGCTCGCGCCTCGCCTGCCAGCCGCCCAGCATCGTGAGCGGATAGCGTCCCGCGAGGGCCCGCAGGACCCGTGCGACCGGCGGCTTCTTCAGGCCAGGCTCCGGCCGGTGAGGATCTTGAAGGCCTCAAGGTACTTCTCGCTCGTCTTCCGCACGATGTCGTCGGGCAGCACGGGACCCGGCGGCTTCTTGTCGAACTTGATCGACTCGAGGTAGTCCCGCACGAACTGCTTGTCGAAGGAGGGCGGCGAGATCCCGACCCGGTATCCGCTCTTCGGCCAGTAGCGCGAGGAGTCGGGGGTGAGGACCTCGTCGATGAGCGTGATCCTCCCGTCCACGAGGCCGAACTCGAATTTCGTGTCGGCGAGGATCAGGCCCTTCGTCTCGGCGTACTCCGAGCCCTTCGTGTAGATGTGCAAGGTGAGGTCCCGGAGCTTCTCGGCCGTCCCGGGGCCCACGGTCCTCACAACCTCGTCGTAACCGATGTTCTCGTCGTGGCCGGTCTCCGCCTTGGTGGCGGGCGTGAAGATGGACTCCTCCAGCTTCGCGGCCTGACCGAGGCCCTTCGGGAGGGCGATCCCGCAGACGGCGCCCGAGGCCTGGTAATCCTTCCAGCCGCTCCCGATGAGGTAGCCGCGGGCGACGCACTCGACCGGGAAGGTCTTCGCCTTCTTCACGAGCATCGAGCGGTCACACAGGACCGCGGCGTGGCGGCGGACCTCGGCCGGCATCTTCCCGACGTCGCAGGTGATCATGTGGTGCTCGACCCCCAGGAAGTCGAACCAGAATTCCGAGATGCGGTTCAGAACCTTGCCCTTCCAGGGGATGCCGTTGGCCATGATGACGTCGAACGCGCTGAGGCGGTCCGTCGTCACGATCAGCAGCGCGTCGCCGAGGTCGTACATGTCGCGGACCTTGCCGCGCGAGACGAGCTTGAGCCCCTCGAGCTCGGACTTGAGAAGCACGGGTTCGCTCATCTTGCGCTCCCTATGATCCTGGCCAGTTCCCGGGGATGACCCCCGACGCCTCCCGCCCGCACCTCGTAGGCCGGGCAGGCAAAACCGTCCACATGCGTTTCGGCGACCGGCTGGCCTGTCTCCGCCTTGAGGGAGAAGACCGAGGCGACGGGCACCGGGTCCCGCAGGACGCGCGACTTCCCGAAGAGCCGGACGGGATCGGCGAGCGCGCGGGCATCGGCCGAAGCCGCCAGGCGGGCCAGGAGGCCGCGCGCCAGGTCGGCCGGCAGCGAGCGCAGGGCCTGCTGCGAGTCGCCCCGCAAAGCCTGTTCGTAGAGGGCCTGCCCCGCCGCGACGCCGTCCGTCCTGGCCGGCGGGACGTTCTCGTACTTGGCCGCGAGGATCCGCGGGGCGATCTCGGGATAGCCCGCGACGACGGACGCGCGGAAGTAGAGGCTCTTCTCGACGGCGCGCATCGCGCCCTTTGAGTCGACGGCCACCCAGCCGTCGGCGATGAACCGCGAGGAGGAGGCCTCCATGAGTCCCCAGACGGGGGTTGGATGGAGGATTTCCTTCGGGTAGAGCATCAGGAGGCCGCGGCCTTCGGCCTCCACGGCGCCGCCGTGCAGGATCCGGATCCCCTCGGGGGCGAGGATGCGGCCGAGCGACTCCAGGGCGCAGGCGCGGAGGTCGGCGTAATACGAGGTGTTGAAGAGGTAGGCCTCGTTCCGCCGCGCGGAGGTGCAGGAGGATTGTCCCTCGTCCTGCACGTGGATCGCCGCGTAGACGGTGAGGGCCGGGTCGCGCGCGACCCGCTCGCCGGTGAGCGCCCTCCACTCCCCCTCGCTCGGGAAGTCGTCCTTCCAGAAATCGGCCAGGTGGTGGGAGTTGGTGAAGAGGCGGACGCGGCGGCCCAGGACGACCGCGTCGTGGATGAACGAGTCGTGTCCCTCGAGGGCGCGGGAGGCCAGCGTATGGAGCCGGTCGCGCTCCCCGGCCAAGGCGTCGGGATCCGGCGCGGCGGGCACGCGGCTGAGCGCGCGCGTCACCACGTTCGAGAGGCCGATCAGGGCGCCGAGGGTCTCGCTCATAGGCGGTTGATGTGGCAGAGGGCCAGCGCCATGGCGTCGGCGATGTCGGGTTCCGGCGTCTCGCGGAGGCCGAGCTGGATGCGGACCATCCTCTGGACGTATTCCTTGGAAGCCTGCCCGTTGCCGGTGACGGTCTTCTTCACCTGGGCGGGGGCGTATTCGTAGACGCGGACTTTCGAAGCGGCGGCAGCGAGCATGCAGACGGCGCGGCCGGCGTTGAGGGTGAGGCCGTCGCGGGCGCTCTTCCCGATGAAGGGCCGCTCGATGACGACGTGGTTCGGCCGGAGCCGGCGGATCACACGCTCGATCCCCTTGTGGATGTGGAGCAGGCGGTCGGGCAGATCCTTGCCGCGGACGAAGACCTTGCCGCACTCCAGGAGGCTTGAGGCGCCGGGCGTCACCTTGAAGATGGCGTATCCGGTGCGGTAGGTCCCGGGATCGATGGCCATCACTTTCATGCAGCCCCCATTTCGAGCCGGTGCCCGAGGCGCTCGTGCTCCTGCCAGAGCTCCTCGGGGAGACGGTCGCCGAATTTCCGGAAGAAGGCCTCCATCTCGCCCAGCTCGGCGCGCCACTCGGCGGGATGGACGGCGAGGGCGGCCTCCACGGCGCCCTGGGTGAGGCCGAGGCCCGAGAGGTCGAGGGAGCCGGGGGTCGGGACGTAGCCGATGGGGGTACGGACCGCGTCGGCCTCGCCGCGACAGCGGCCGAGGATCCAGCGCAGGACGCGCACGTTCTCGCCGAACCCGGGCCAGAGGTACGAGCCGTCCGGCGCGGTGCGGAACCAGTTCACGTGGAAGATCGAGGGGGCCTCGTCGCTCATCGTGCCGATCTTGAGCCAGTGCCGGAAATAGTCGGCCATATTGTAGCCGCAGAAGGGGATCATGGCCATCGGATCGCGCCTCGTGACGCCGACCTGGCCGGTGGCGGCGGCGGTGGTCTCGGAGCCCATGGAGGCGCCGAGGAAGACGCCGTGCCGCCAGTCGAAGGACTCGAAGACGAGCGGGGCGAGCCGGGCGCGGCGGCCGCCGAAGATGATGGCGGAGATGGGGACGCCCTGCGGGTCGTCGAATCGCGGGGAGAGACCGGGGCATTGCCGTGCGGGGGCGGTCATGCGCGAGTTGGGGTGGGCGGCCTTGGTGCCCAGGTCCGGCCGCCACGGCCGGCCCTGCCAGTCAGTCGCCTCCGCGGGCGGCGATCCGTCCTTCCCCTCCCACCAGGGCTGGCCGTCCTTCGTCAGGGCGACGTTGGTGAAGATCGTGTTTTCGCGGACGGTCGCCATCATGTTGGGGTTGGTCTTCGTGCTCGTGCCCGGCGCCACGGCGAAGAAGCCCGCCTCGGGATTGATGGCGTGGAGGCGGCCGTCGGGTCCGAAGTGCATCCAGGCGATGTCGTCGCCGACGGTCCAGACCTTCCAGCCCTTTTGGGATTCGGGCGGGACGAGCATGGCAAGGTTGGTTTTTCCGCAGGCGCTGGGGAAGGCGGCGGCGATGTAGGTGACCTCGCCCCGGGGGTCCTCGAGCCCGAGGATGAGCATGTGCTCAGC
>JAHFOZ010000036.1:0-11966 GCA_023261405.1 Planctomycetota bacterium | reverse complement strand
TCAGCGAGCCAGCCCTCCTGGCGGGCGAGCCAGCCGGCGATGCGGAGGGCGAAGCACTTCTTCGGGAGGAGGGCGTTGCCGCCGTAGCCGGAGCCGATGCTCCAGATGCTGTTCCGCTCCGGGAAGTGGCAGACGAAACGGCGGGAGGGATCGAGGTCCCCGAGCGAATGGAGGCCGCGGACGAAGCGGTCGTCGCGGAGGCGCTCGAGGGCCACGCGGCCCATGCGGGTCATGATCCGGAGGTTGGCGACGACGTAGGGGCTGTCGGTGATCTGGACGCCGATCTTGGCGTAGGGGGAGCCGACGGGACCCATGAGGTAGGGCACGACGTAAAGCGTGCGGCCCTTCATGGCGTCGCGGAAAAGGGGCGTGAGCTTCTCCTCGGCGTCGCGGGGCGACATCCAGTTGTTGGTGGGGCCGGCGTCGTCCTTCGACTCGGTGCAGATGAAAGTGAGGTTCTCGGAGCGCGCGACATCGGAAGGATGGCTGCGGTGGAGGGTGCAGCCGGGGGCGTCCAGCTTGAGGAGGGTCCCGTCGGCGAGCATCCCGGCGACGAGCCGGTCGTATTCCTCCTGGGAGCCGTCGCACCAGGCGACGCGGTCGGGCCGGGTGAGCCGGTCGCATTCCTCGACCCACGCGCTGAGGGAGGGAGGGACGGAGGGGTCCGGCACGGACGGGTTATATCAAACCCCGCGGGGGTGCGGCCAGCCATAAAACACTCCGTCCCTTTTATGGCCGGGAGTGGACCCTGAACGTGGCCCGCGCGCGGCTACTTCTTCTTCTCGGGCTTGGGGTCGTCCTGGTTCTGCTCGAGCTGCTCCTGGGAGACCGGCTTGGAGGGGATCCCCTCGGCCGGGACCTCGGCGCCGGAGACCCAGGCGACGGCGTTCAGGACGGTCTTGCGGAACTCGTCGTTCCCCCAGTTCCAGTGGGAGTGGCCGCCCGTGCAGCCGAAGCCGCGGCCGGCGTTTCCGGGCCGCTGGTAGACCCAGAGGACGTGCTCGGCCTGGCCCACCTGCTCGCGCACGGTGGGGTTGCCGCTGTGGGTGCCGTCCTTGCCCTTGCGGGTGGAGTCGGGCGGGACGGCCGTGAGGATGGGGGTCACGCCCTCCATGTCCTTCCGGAAGCGCATGTGGTAGTACCACTCGTCCTGGGTCTCGAAGGGCTTCACGCCGCGCGCGACCGGGTGCTCGGGGAATTTCTCGAACTTGGCCTTCCAGTGGGGGTTGACGGACCAGCCGGCCTCGAAGTAGCCGCCGATCCAGTCGAGGAAGGCGTCGCCGGGCTTGCCCTTGGGGACCTCGACGGCGTAGTGGATGGTGCCCAGCCCGACGCCCTTCTTCATCAGGGCGTCGATCTCGTCGAGCCGCTTGACGGCGGGGTGGCCGCCGCCGCCGTCGGAGTAGATGACGATGGCGTCGGCGTTGTCGAACGCGGTGGGGTCCTTCGGCCAGCCGTTCTTGTAGACCGTGCCCTGGACGCCGGAGGGGTTTTCGTTGAGGGCCCTGGCGAGGAGCGTGGAGCCCGCGAAGCGTTCGTGGTCGCCGTAGCCGTGGCTGGGGCCGCCGGCGACGAAGACGACCTTCTTGCGGTCGTCAAGCTTGAGGCGCTTGAGGCGGAGGTTGCGGAACTGGACCTTCATGGGCGGCCCGGCGTGCAGCTGGAGGGCGAGAATGCCGGAGCGGCGGCGCTGGGCGGCGTCCTCATCGACGCACTCGCTCATGACGGTGCCGTTGATCCGCTGGACGAAAGTGTAGCCTTTGGCCGTGACGTGGTACTCGTTCCAGTCCTCTTTCTTCACCAGGGCGCCGAGCTCCTTGGCGTCACCGATAACCCCGGCGGCCTCGGGCTTGTGGTTGTCCCGGATGACCGTCTTCTGTCCGCGCTGGGCGAGGATGCCCCGGTAGCGCTCGCCATAGAGGATGCCGGTGTAGCCGCCGCCGGCGTCGATGTCCGCCTGATAGCCGCCGACCACCCACTTCTCCTTCTCCTCCCAGCTGCGGACCTGGATGCCGGAGTTGCCGCCCAGGATCTTGAACTCCGCCTTCAACTCGAAGTCGTCGATCTCCCCCTGCCGCCAGATGAGGAAGGTGTTGCCCTTCGTCGGGTTCTCGGCGGTCGTCTCCCCGGTGATCGTCCCGTCCTCGGCCCGCCAGAGCTTGGGGTCCCCGTCCCACCCGTCCAGGCTCTTGCCGTCGAAGAGGGGCTTGAACCCGTCCTCCTGGGCCTGGGCGGGGAGGACAGCCAGGAGGCAAAGGGCGGCGGTGCGCAGGATCATGGGTTTCTCCGTCAATCGACCTGTCTAAATAACGACGCCCGTCCCGGTTGTGGCAACGGGTGGGACAAAACAGTCTGTCCGTTCTGTGCCCCAGGGTACAGAACGGCCGGGGTGCTTTATACCCGGGCGGTGACGAAAAGAGTGCAGAAATGGTCGGGATTCGCCCGGAGGCGGCCCATGCCGAAGCGGAGCCAGAGGAGGAAGCGGTTGGCCATCCGGCGCTTGAGGCTTGCCCTGAGCGCGGTCGAAGGGCCGGCCCTCCCGGTGGGAGCCCCTGCCTCCGCGGGGGCGATGCCGTGAGAGGGGCCGCGGAGCGCCCCGAGCTTGCGAATCATCCCGCGCTGCCACTCCACGTTGAAGCGGCGGACCACGATGTCGCGGAAGCCGATGCGGCCGAGCATCGAATGCAGCGTGGGTTCCGAGAAATGCCACAGGTGTTCCGGGGCGCCGAAGTGGCCCACGCGCTCCGGGGCCACCTCCGCGGCGTTGCCGGTCTCCAGGACCAGGACCCCCCCGGGGACGAGCCGCGCGCGCAGGGCGGCCAGGTCGCGCTCGGGGTCGGGCAGGTGGCTGAGGACGTTGAAGAGGAGGACCGCGCCGAAGCGGCGGTCGGGCGGCGTCCTCCCCACCTCGAGCTTCATCGTCTCCCGGGCGTAGCGGATGTAGTCGTCGGACATCTCCGTGCCGGCCACCTGCCACCCCTGGTCGCGCAGCCGGGAGAGCAGGTAGCCCGCGCTGCAGCCGATCTCGAGCGCGGACTTCTCCGGGGCCGTCGCCAGGATCGATCCCACCACCTGCAGGCGGAGGCGGGCTTCATGGTCCTTCTCATGGGAGGCGGCGATCTCCGCCCCGTGGTGGAAGGTGGCGCCCGCCTCTTCCTGGTAGAGCTTCTCCAGTTCAGCGGCCGTGAGCCCGGGGTGCAGGAAGACGAACCCGCAACCCCTGCACTTGAAGTATCGGTGCCCCGCTTCCTCATGGTGGGGCGCCGCGTCTCCCGAGGCGCACATCCTGCAGGCGGGTTCCATCCCGACTCACCATAGCACACGTCAGCGGAGTGTTCGGGCATAAACCGGACGGAGTGTTTTATGCCAGGTGTTGTAGAATGAGCGGGGGATGAGGATGAGATGGGGATGGCCCCTTGCGATCTTCGGGGGGGCGCTGGCGCTCAGGCTCGTCTTTTTCACCGGGCTGCAGGGGCATGACGACCTCATCTACTCCCGGGTGGCGTTCGCCCTCTCGGAGGGCCGGTGGGAGCCCGGGGCGGACATCAGCTTCTGGCTCCGGCTGGGGGCGACCCTCCCCGTCGCGCTGCTCTACAAGCTCTTCGGGGTCCATGTCTTCTGGCTCGTGACCCCCAACCTCGCGGCCTCGATGGTCCTCGTGGGGCTGGCCTGGAAGTTCGGAAGGGAGCTCTACTCCGAGGCGGCGGGCCGCGCGGCGGCGATCTTCACGGCGCTCCTCCCCATGGACGTCTTCCATGCCACCGAATGCCATTCGGACCTCCCCCAGGCGGCCATGGCGACCCTGGGCGTCTACCTCCTCTGGTCCGCCCTGCGGCAGGAAAGCTCCCGGCGGACGCTGCTCCGGGCGGCCGCGGCGGGCCTGGCGTTCGGCGCCGCGCACCTCACCAAGGAATCGGCTTTCCTCCTGGTCCTCCCCATCATCCCCTGGATCCGGGACCGCAGGGCCCGGGGCCGGCTCGGAACGGCCGGGATGGCCTTCGCCGCCGTGGTGGCGGGCGAGTTGCTCCTCTGGGGGCTGGCGAGCGGCGATCCGCTCCTCAGGGTCCATGCGGCGGCGGGCACCCAGGCCCAGACGCTCGCCGCCACGCCCGAAACCCTCGCCTCCCGCGCCGGCTCGCTCGCCTCGATGCTCTTCAATCCGCTCGGGCCGACCTTCGTCTACACCGGCGGCCTCCTCGCCCTGGCCGGCCTGGCGTCCGCCTGGGCCCTGACGCGCGACCGCCAGGCCTCCGGCTGGATCGCCGCCTGGTTCGCCGCGGTCCTCCTCCTCCTGGCCTTCTGGCCCCGCTCCATCTCCCCCTACCGTCCCGTCATGCTCCTCCACGCACGGGTGCTCGCCCCGATCGTCGTCCCCGCCGCCCTCCTGGCCGGCCGCTTCCTTTCGTCTGTGCGGCCCCGCTGGGCGGCCGCCGGGGGGACCGTCCTCGCGCTCCTCTGCCTGGTCTGCTCCACGCGCCTCCACCAGGATGCGATCCGCTTCCGGCAGGGGGCGGAGTGGGCACATGCCCGACTGCAGTACAGCTCCGGCGAACGGGTCTTCACCGACGTGCATACCGCCGGCATGCTCCGGTTCATGGGTCGGTACCAGCCGTCGTACAACCCCGTGGCCTACACGGCGGAGACCCCGTCGCCGCCGCCCGGGACGCTCCTCCTGGACAACGAGCGCTGGACCCTCCTGTACGAGCGTTGGGACGGCGTGGCGCCGCCCCCCTGGTTCCGCCCGGGCGAGGTCGTGGGGCAGGCCGAGTTCCCCGCCCCGCGCCGGCTCCGGGGACAGCCGGGTCCGCCGGAGCGGGCGGTCCTGCGCCGGGTGCCGCCATGAAGGCCTGGGCGGCGATCGCAGCCCTCTTCACCGCGGGCCTGCTCGTCGGGATCGACCGGCCCTTCCTGCGCCACCGCGAGGGGGTGCCCGCCTACTTCGCCGGCGTCGCCCGCAACGCCGTCCGCGAAGGGACCGTGAAGACGCGCCTCGGGTTCCTGGAGACGAGTTCCCCCGACCTCTCCGTCTACGGCGAGTGGCGGGATTACTACTATCCGAACCGCCCGTTCCTGAGCGTCTGGATCACGTCGCTCTGGTTCCGCGCGTTCGGCTGGGGCGAGTGGGTGATCCGCCTCTCGCTCATCGCCGCGGCCCTCGGCACGCTCGCCGCCTTCCTGGCCCTCGCGCGACGGCTCCTGGGCGACCGCTGGGCCGTCGTCGCCGCCGCCTTTCTCGCCTTCAACCCGATGTTCTGGTACTTCTCGGTCGTCGCCGTCCACCTCGTCTACTCGCTCTGCTTCTCCGTCGCCGCCTGGGCCTGCCGCGTCCGCTGGGGCGAGGGCCGTCGCTGGCGGGTCCTCACCTTCATCTTCCTGGTCCTGGCCTGCATGAGCGACTGGCCCGGGTATTTCGCCGCCTTCGCGCTCGCCGTGGACGCCTGGCTCGAGCGCCCGCGTCCCTGGAGCGCGGCCTTCCTCGGCACCGGCCTGGCCTGCTTCGGGCTCCACCTCCTCCACCTCCTCTGGATCGACCCCGCCCACGGCCCGCTCGTCGACCGCTTCCTCTCCGCGGGGACGGAGCGCTCCGCCGCGGGGCTGCCGAGCCTCGGGGCCTTCTTCCTCTCCGAGGCCCGCGAGGCCGGGCTCTACTTCACGGCGGGCGGACTTCTCCTGGCGGCGGCCGGCCTTCGCCGCCTCCCGCGCAGGGCCTGGATCCTGGTCCTCCTGGGACTCGAGGAGCTCGTCTTCATGCACTGGGCCTATCTCCACGACTTCCTTAGCTACCCCCTGACTCCCTTCTTCGCCCTGGCGGCCGCGAAGGGCGCGGAGACCCTCTGGACTTCGAAGCCCCGGCGGGCGGTCGTCGTGGCGCTCGCGGCGCTGGCGGCGGCGCAGTCGCTCTGGATCACGGGCGACCGGCTCACGCGGAACGGCGCCACCGAGGTGCAGTACCGCGCCGGGCTCGCGGTCCGCGAGACGGCGTCCCCCTCGGAGCGGACCCTCCTCACGATCGCGGACCTGCGGCAGTACACGCCCTACTACGCCGACCGCTACACCGCCGGCATCGAGGGGGGGACCCCGCTGCGTCTCATGGTCCACCCGAGCGCCGGGGGCATCCCGGTGACGGGCGTCGGGGACCTCGAGAGGTTCCTCCCGGAGTTCACGTGGGCCCTGGTGGGCGATCCGGACCTCGCGGCGCGGGAGATCAAGTTCTTCGGGGGGAAGCGGCCGCCGGAGGCGTTCGGCTTCCTGGGTCCGGACCATCCCCTGCGCCGGGCGATCGAGGCGCGCGCGACGGCGAAGGTCGAGCGCGGCGCCTTCATCCTCTACCGGCTGAAGTGAGGGCTACTCGCCGAGGTAGGCGTCCTTGATCTTCGGGTCGTCGAGGAGCGCGGCGGCGCGGTCGGTCATGACGATCGCGCCGGTCTCCATGACGTAGCCCCGGTGGGCGAGCTTGAGGGCCGCCCGCGCGTTCTGCTCCACGACCAGCACCGTCATCCCCTGCTTGTTGAGGTCTCGGAGGACGTCGAAGATCCGGATGCAGATCATGGGCGCGAGGCCCAGCGAAGGCTCGTCGAGGAGGAGCAGCTTGGGGCGCGACATGAGCGCGCGCGCCACGGCCAGCATCTGCTGCTCGCCGCCCGAGAGCGTCCCGCCCGGCTGCGAGCGGCGCTCCTTGAGGATGGGGAAGAGCTCGAACGCGCGGCCGAGATCCTGCGCGACGCCCGCGGGGTCGTCCCGCGTGAAGGCCCCCATCTCGAGGTTTTCCAGGACCGTGAGGCGCGGGAAGATCTTGCGCCCCTCGGGCGACTGGCTCAGGCCGAGCCGCACGATGAGATCGGGCGGGAGCCCGTGGATCTCCTGTCCACGAAAGACGATGCGGCCCGATCGTGCCCGAAGGATGCCCGAGACGCACATGAGCGTGGTGGTCTTCCCCGCGCCGTTCGCGCCGATGAGGGTGACGATCTCGCCCTCGTTCACCTCGAGCGAGATCCCCTTGAGCACCTCGATGGGGCCGTAGCCCGCCCGGACGTCCTCGAGCGCGAGGAGGGGCGCCATCGCTACGTCACCTCCTCCTTGCCGAGGTAGGCCTCGATGACGCGCGGGTTGGCGCGGACCTCCGCGGGCGTGCCCTCCGCGATCTTCGAGCCGTAGTCGAGGACGACGATGCGGTCGCTGATGGGCATGACGACCTTCATGTGGTGCTCGATGAGGAGGACCGTGATGCCCCGGTCGCGGATCCGGCGGATGAGGCCGGTGAGCTCGACCGACTCGGCGGGGTTCATGCCCGCGGCCGGCTCGTCGAGGAGCAGCAGGGCCGGCTCCGTGGCCATCGCGCGGGCGATCTCGAGCCGCCGCTGGTCCCCGTAAGGAAGGTTCCGGGCCAGCATCCCCTCGCGCCCCTTGAGCCCCACGAACCCGAGCAGCTCGTACGCCTTCCGCCGCGCGGCTTCCTCGCCCGCCCGGTGGCCGGGCGTGTGAAAGGCCGCCTGCCAGACGGAGCCGCCGCGCTTGGCGTCCATCCCCATCATCACGTTCTCCACCACGAGCATCTCGGGGAAGAGGCGGATGTTCTGGAAGGTGCGGCCCAGGCCGTTGCGCGAGATGTAATCGGTGGTCCGCCGCGCGCGGCGCCAGACGACGAACGTGCCCCCCGCCCCGAGGCCAAGCCCCGCGAGGAGCGAGAGCCACACGAGCGCCCGCTCGCGGACCTGCGCGCGGCCGATGGCGGCCAGCTCGGGCGTCGTCCCCGCCTCGATCGCCGCCTCGAGCCGGCTCATTTCCCTGAAGGCTTCCTCCGGGTCGGGGACCGTGGCGAGGGCCTGCGGCGAGACGCGCGTCACGATCCGCCAGCGGAGCTTCCCCGCGGCGACGGCCAGGTCCAGGAGGCGCGCGGCGGCCTTCTCGCGCGAGTCGAAGACCTCGAGCGCGACCTGGCGCGAGCCGTCAAGGAGGAGCCACTTCCCCGCCGCCGCGGAGGCGGCGGCCTCGGCGGCGTGAGTCGCCTGGGCCTTCCGGTCCTCGGCCTCGCCGGGGCTCCCGAAGACGGCGAGCACCCGGCCGTCCCGGACCAGCGCGTGCTTTCCGTCCGGCTGCTCCTTGACCTCGGAGGCCGAGAGGTCGCGGAGCTCCTGCGCGTGCCTGCGCGCGGCGGCCTCGTCCGGGTGGAGGCCGAGGATCTCGCGCCGCGGGTTGACGGTGATCCAGTTCCCGTCCCCCGCGACGAGGCTCCGCGGGCTGCCGCCGAAGCTCACGAGCTCCTTGAGGACCTCGAGGCGCCGCACGGCGAGGTCCGCGTCCTCGTGGCTCTCGAGGACCCTCCTGTTGGTGGTGCTGCGGATCTCGGACTTTCCGCCCTTCTCGCGGATCTCGAGGTCGGTGAGGCGGTTCTGCTCCGTCTCGGTGAGGAGCCCGGCACCCAGGAAAGTCCGGAAGTCGCGCGCGGCCTTCGCGAACGGGAAGGAGCCGCCGGCCTCCGGGGTGTTCAGGACGACGACCGCCCTCCAGAGCTGGTCGACGTTCGCGGAGCAGACGGCGAGCGCCGTCCCCGTGAAAAGCCCCACGAGGACCATGGCGGTCGCGACGCGTGCGGTGAACGGGCGGCGCAGCTCGCGGCCGTCGAAGAGGACCTGCCCTTCCGTGGGATCGTAGATGCCGGTGACGGCGTTGAAGACGGTGGTCTTCCCCGCGCCGTTGGGGCCGATGACGGAGAAGATCTGGCCCTTCTCCACGGCGAAGTCCACCTTGTTGACGGCGGTGAGGCCGCCGAAGCGCATGGTCAGGCCCTTGAGTTCGAGGAGGGCCATCTACTCCACCCCCACGCAGGGCTCCGTCGTGTCGTGGATGCGGCGCGAGGGGAAGATCCCCTCCGGGCGGAAGCGCATCATGGCGATGAGCGCGAGGCCGAAGACGATGAGCTTGAAGTCGCCGAACTGCACCTTGGAGCCGGCGGCCTGGAGCCTGCCGTCGATCCAGGGGGTCAGGATGTTGTCGTAGCCCATGAGGACGAAGGTGCCGACCACGGCGCCCTTGAGGTTGCCCATGCCGCCGATGATGAGGAAGCAGAGGACCGTGATGGAGCGGTTGAACGTGTAGGACGAGGGGTCGCCCGTCTGGTCGAGCGAGACGGCGTAGAGGGAGCCGGCGAGGCCCGCGAGCGCGGAGCCGATCGCGAAGGCGGAGAGCTTCACGGTGGCGGCGTTCATCCCCATGCAGGCGGCCGCGAGCTCGTCCTCGCGGATGGCCATCCACATGCGGCCGAGCCTCGAGCGCTCGAGGTTCCGGAGGAGGAGGAGGACCGCGCCGAGGATCAGGAGGGCGAGATAGAAGTAGCCCTTCTCGCCCCAGGGGCCGGAGAAGCCGGGGAGCGAGGGATCGGGGATGGGGTTGAGGGCCTTGGAGCCCCCGGTGATGTTCTCGAGGTTCTTAATGGCGAACTTGATGACCTCGCCGAATCCGAGGGTGACGATGGCGAGGTAGTCGCCGCGGAGGCGGAGGGTCGGCGTGGCGAGGAGGACGCCCGCCAGGCCCGTCCCGACGGTCGCGACGACCAGGGCCGGCCAGAAGCCGGTCTGGAAGGGGAACGTGGAGACCGTGAGGATGCCGGTGAGGTAGGCGCCGATGCCGAAGAAGGCGGCGATGCCGAGGTTGAGGAGGCCGGTGTAGCCCACGACCACGTTCAGGCCGAGCGCGAGGATCGAGAAGATGAGAATGTCCTTGAGCTGGAGGACGAGCTTGGAGGGGACGCCGGGAATCCAGGGGAGGAGCGCGAGGGCGGCCAGGGCCGCCAGGGGCCAGCACCGGCGCAGGAGCGGGTTCACACCTTCTCCCTCGTGCGGGCGCCCAGGAGGCCGGAGGGGCGGAAAACGAGGATGAGGATGAGGATGGCGAAGACGAGGGCGCTCGTCCACTGCTCACCCACGTACTGGCTGCCGAGGGAGCGGATGAGGCCGATGACGATGCCGCCGAGCATCGCGCCGGGCAGGTTGCCGATCCCGCCCAGGACCGCGGCGGTGAACGCATAGAGTCCGTTCTGGTAGCCCATCTGGAAGGAGACGGTGTTGACCGAGAGGCCGTAGATGACGCTCGCGGCGCCCGCGAGCGCGCCGCCGATCACGAAGGTCGCACCGATCACCAGGTTGACATTGATCCCCATGAGCTGGGCGGCGACGGGGTTCTGGGCGGTGGCTCGCATGGCCTTGCCAAGCCGGGTGGTCCGGACGAAGACGCTGAGGCCGAGCATGAGGGGCACCGTGACGAGGAAGACGGCGAGGTCCTTGCCCGTGAAGCGGAGCGAGGCGCCCTCGCCCAGGAGGTTCGTGTTGGGGAGAAGGTCGGGGAAGTGGAGGTCATAGACGCCCTTCCAGACCTGGCCGATCCCCATGAAGACGAAGGAGACGCCGATGGCGCTGACGAGGGGGGTGAGCTTGGGGGCGCGGCGGAGGGGCTTGTAGACGAGGAAGTCCACCCCGACGTTGAGGAGGGCGCAGAAGGCCATGCTGAGGAGAAAGACCACGGGGAGGGCCGCCAGGAGTCCCGCGGCCGAGACCCCCATGCCTTGCAGGCCGGTGATCACGGTCAGCGCGTAGAACGACCCCAGCATGAAGAGGTCTCCGTGGGCGAAGTTGATGAGCTCGATGATGCCGTAGACCATGGTGTAGCCGATGGCGACAAGGGCGAAGAGCATGCCCGTGGTGAGGCCGTTGATGACCTGCTGGAGGAAGATCAAGACGCTCTGTCCGCCTCCGGGGAGGGACTAGGGGGGCCCACCTTGACCCGGGGGCATCGATTTCACCACAAAGACACGAAGACACCAAGTCTCCCCTTGGTGTCCTGGCGCCTTGGTGGTTGGAAACATGCTTCCGTTTCCACCTACTCGTCGCCGAGGACCTTCACGAAATCGAACTTCCCGTTCCTGACCGTGTTCCCGCTCATGGCGCGGAGGGTCGTGTCGCCGTTCTTGTCGAAGGACCACTTGCCCAGGGCGCCCTGGTCGAAGTTCCTGAGGGAGAGGGCGGCGGCGCGGATGGCGTCGCGGTCCTTTTTCCCGGCCTTGCGGATGGCCTCGAGGGCGACCTTGCCGCACTCGTACCCGTAGGCGGCGTAGGCCTCGGGGATCTTGCCGTGCTTCTTCCGGTAGTTCTCGACGAAGGTCTTGCCCTTGCCGGTGAGCTTCTCGGCGGGCATGCCGCCGAACGTGATGTACGCGCGCCCCTCGAGATTGGCGGCGCCGGCGGACTCGATGAAGGCGTCCTCGAAGCAGCCGTCGGGGGCCATCAGCTTGGCCGTGAGCCCCTGCCCCACGAGGTCCTTGGCGATCTGCCCGGCCTTGGACTGGGTGGTGCCGCCGAAGTATACGAGGTCGGGGCCGGCGGCCTTGATCTTGGTCATGAGGGCCTTGAACTCCTGGGCCTGGGCGTCGATGCCCTCGTGGCCGAGGACCTTGAGGCCGATCTCCTCGGCACGGGCCTTGAAGAGGTCGGCGATGCCCTTGCCGTAGACCTCCCGGTCGTCGAGGATGTAGACCTTCGCGAGGCCCATCTCCTTGGCCCAGTCGGCCCCCACGGTGCCCTGGATGTCGTCGGAGGGGACCACGCGGACGTAGTTGACCTTGCCGGAGGGACGGTAGATCTCGGGCTCGCCGCGGTCGCCCTTGCCGGGCTTGGTGAGGCCGGGCCAGGTGTTGGCGGGGCTGACCATGAGGAGGCCCGCCTGGTTGAGCTTGGGCATGGAGACCTTGGCCGCGCCGGAATTGTAGGTGCCGATGTAGACCATGACGTCCGGGTCCTTGACGGCCTGGTCGGCGTTGGCGGCCTCCTTCTCGGCGGTCCACTGGCCGGCGGCGGCGGTGGCGTCGTCGAGGTCCTCGTACTTGATCGTGAACTTGCCGGCCTTCCAGCCGGCCTCCTCGAGGGCCATGACGATGCCGTAGACGATGGTGTCGGTCTGGCCCTTGGCGCTGCCGG
>JAHFOZ010000437.1 GCA_023261405.1 Planctomycetota bacterium | reverse complement strand
GATTCGCGGTGGCGGGGGCGGCGATCGTGGGGCAGTGCCTGGGGGCGGGCCGGCCCGACAAGGCGGACTTCGGGTTCCGGGTGGGGGCGCGCTGGGCGACGTATCTCATGAGCGCGATCGGGGTGACGTTCCTCCTCTTCCCGAAGACCTGGGTGGATCTTTTCCTGGGGCCCGGGATGGAGACCGTGGCGTATTCGGCGGCGCTCTGCCTGGCGATCGCGGCGGTGGAGCAGCCGTTCATGGCGCTGGGGATGACCTACGCGGGGGCGCTGCGGGGGGCGGGCGACACGCGGAGCCCGGTGCTCGTGGGCGTCGTGGGAATCTGGCTCATCCGGGTCCCGCTGGGCTGGGCGCTCGCGTTCCCGGCGGGCCTGGGAATCTACGGGATCTGGATCACGATGATCGCCGACTGGGCGGCGCGCGCGGCAATCTTCGCGGCGCTCTGGCGGCGGGGCCGCTGGAAGAGCATCAAGTTGTGAGGCCGTGCCGTATAATGAGAAAAGACTGGAGGCCCCCATGCGCGTGATCCCCGCCGCCCTCGCCCTCATGCTCGCCCTCTCCGGGGGGGCGGCCGCCCTGCAGGACCCCTCGGCCGAGGCGCTGCGCCGCATCGATAAGGCGCTGCGCGAGGAGTCCGAGCGCCTGCGCGCCGAGCTGGGCGATCTGGTCCGCCGGGAGCTCAAGGCCCCGCCGGCGGCGGCGATTCCCCTTCCGGCGAAGCCCGCTCCCGTGGCGGGGACGGGCCGCCTGGAGGACGCGCTCAAGCTCGTGACCGTGGACCTCCTCAAGAAGCACGCCACGTTCCTGGCGAGCGACGAGCTCGAGGGGCGCGCGGCGGGCTACCCGGGGAACGAGAAGGCGGCGGAGTACATCGTCAAGGTCATGAAGGACGCCGGGCTCAAGCCGGGCGGCGACGCGGGCGGCTATCTCCAGAAGTTCCGGGTGCTGGGCGGGCGCGAGACGAACAACGTGGTGGGGCTGATCGAAGGCTCCGACCCCGAGCTCCGGAAGGAGTTCGTCGTGGCGGGCGCCCACTTCGACCACGTGGGCACGTCGGATCAGAAGGACTACGGCCGCCTGGGGGGGCGCGGGGACGACAAGATCTGGAACGGCGCGGACGACAACGCCTCCGGGACGACGACGGTGCTCGGGCTCGTGCGCGCGTTCGGCGAGGGCGGCCTCCGGACGAAGCGGACGCTCGTGTTCATCGCGTTCAGCGGCGAGGAGGCGGGGCTCTACGGCTCGGCGCACTACACGAGCCATCCGGCGGGCCCGATCGGCCAGCACGTCTACATGCTCAACCTCGACATGGTGGGGCGCAACCCGCACAAGCCGATGGAGATCTACGGCGTGGGGTCCGCCGAGGGCGGGGCGGTCCGGAAGATCGTCGAGAAGGCCGTCGAGACGTCGGGCCTCAGCGCCAAGGTGCATGACGACGTCAAGCTCGTGGGGGGCGACAGCGACCACTCCTCCTTCCGCGACAAGGGCGTGCCCTTCACGTTCTTCTTCTCCGGCTTCCACGCCGACTATCACCGCCCGAGCGACCACCCGGAGAAGCTGTCGTACGACAACATGCTCAAGGTGGCCCAGACCTCGGCGGCCATTCTCAGCGAGGTGGGGAACCTGGCCGAGCGGCCCCGTTTCTCGGGGAAGGCGGGGGGCGGCCTCGTGCTCCCCGACTTCCTGCAGCCGGGCAAGTCCGCGCGGCGCCTGGGCGTGCAGGTGCAGGAGCTCGACGACACGGAGTGCGACGCGCTCAAGCTCCCCAAGACCCAGGGGGCGCTGCGGGTGGACGACGTGAGCGCCGGGAGCGTGGCGGAGGCCTCCGGGATCAAGGCGGGCGACTACCTCCTGAGCGTGGGCGGGAAGCTGCTGGAGCGCTCGGGCGCGCGGGCGCAGCTGCCCAAGATCCTCACGGAGGACGTGAAGCCCGGCCGCGAGATCGAGGTCGTCGTCCTCCGCGGAGGCGAGCGCGTCCCGCTCAAGGCGAAGTGGTCGGAATAGTCTCCGCGTCCACTTGGAAACGGAGGCACGATCCCCACCACAAAGACACAAAGGCCCCCAGGCCTTCCGGCGGGACCTTCGTGTCTTTGCGGTGAATTCGGTGCTTCCGAATCAGCCCGGACAAGATTAGACTTTCGTCCGTGCGTTCCCTCCTCCGTCTCCTCGATGCGAACCTCAACCGCGCCCGGGAGGCGCTCCGCGTGCTCGAGGACCTCGCGCGGTTCCATCACGACGACGCGGAGGCAGCGGCGGCGCTGAAGACGGCGCGCCACGCGCTCGACCGCCTCGCGCGGCCGCTGGCGGCGGACCTGCTCCGGGCGCGCGATTCGGCGCGGGACGTCGGGCGGGAGGGGGACCTCCCGGTTTCGGGGCCGCGTCTTCCGCGCGAGGTGGCGGCGGCGAATTTCAAGCGGGCCCAGGAGGCGCTGCGTTCGATCGAGGAGGCCGCCAAGGGGCGATTCGGGGCGCTCGCGCGGGAGGCGCACGCGCGGCGCTATGCGCTCTACGCGCTCGAGCGGAGCGCGGCGGACCCGCGGCGGCGGCTGGCGGCGGCGCGGCTCTACGTGCTGCTCGACCCCGCGGTGGTGGCGCGAGGGTCGCTGCTGCGGGCGGCGCGCGAGGCGGTGCGGGGCGGGGCGGACCTCCTCCAGCTGCGGCAGAAGCCGGCGCCGGACCTCGCGCTGGCGAAGGCGCTGCGCGAGGCGGCGGGGGACGCGCTCCTGATCGTGAACGACCGGCCGGACGTGGCGCTGGCCGCGGGGGCGGACGGGGTCCACCTGGGGCTGGAAGACCTGCCGATCGCGGCCGCGCGGCGGCTGGGGGTGGGGATCGTGGGAGCGACGACGCACTCGCTCGCCGAGGCGCGCCGGGCGCAGCGGGCCGGGGCGGACTACGTCTCGGTCGGGCCGATGTACGCCACGCCGCTCAAGCCGGACCTCGAGCCCCGGGGCTGGGACTACCTCGCGGGCGTCAAGCGGCTGGGGGTGCCGTTCTTCTGCATCGGAGGCATCACCCGGGAGACGGTGCGGCGAGAGATGGTGCGCGTGGCGGCGTGCGGCGGCGTGATCGGCCAGAAAGATCCCGCGGCGGCGGCGCGGGCGATCCGCCGGCGGCTCACTTCGGGAGGATGATGTCGGAGGCCCTCTTGCGGGCCCGGGTGGCGCGGACGGCTTTGTACTGGGGTGAGGTGAACCAGTCCTCCATCGCCGCGATCTTGCTGGCCTGGTTCGAGTCGAGGTCCACGAACATGACCCCGGCCTGGTAGTCGGGCCTCTCGGGCCGCTGGTGGCACCAGCGGATCTCCCCGTCGGCCACGACCGCGTCGTTGTACTTTTCCATCTGGATGCGGAGGCGGACGCGCGTGCCGGGCTTGAGGCGCTCCTTCGTGAGGACGCAGGCGCCCCCGGAGGAGAGGTCGAGGGCGAGCCGGGCCTTGTTGTCCTTGCCGAGGCCGATGAAGTTGAGGAAGGCCTCGCGGTAGAGCGTGGTGCTGGCCTCGTCCACCTCGAAGCGCATATGCCGGCGCCGCTCCGCGCCGCTCTCGGGTTTGGGCGCGGGGACGGAATTCGGGGGCGGGGTGTTGTTGGCCTTCTTGAATTCTTTGAACCAGTCGGAACCCTTCTCGGATCCTGCCATCGTCCCTTGCCTCCTGCCGATCCAAAAAGTTACAAACTTGAACCCGCCGCGTCAAGCTTCAGCGGAGGGGCAGCGGAGGGATTGAGGCATTGACGATTGAGCCCATGGGCCGTTGGCTGGATTACTTGGGCGCCGTCATTGCTTGTATGTTGAGAAGAGCGGGAGCAGCGAGGCGGCTTGAGCGAGAAGTGTGAAGAGAAATAGGAGCGGTATGGCCACGTGATTGAGCGCCGTCGCGGTCTTCTCCCGGAGCCACAAGTCCTTGAGGCAGAGCAGGCCGCCCACCCCAAGAGCGAGGGCCCACCACAAGGCCGGGGGGATCGAGAGGAACAGGAGCGTTATCCCGGGCATCGGAACCTTGAGCTTTTCGTACAACTCTCTCTGGAACCAGGGGAACACGGCCGAGACTCCCAGGATCGCGGCCACGGCGGAGAAGGTCGTGAGGATGCTGGCGATGCGGATGCGGCGGGGGGTGGCGGGTGGAACTTCCATCGTCTGAATTATACCCCGGTTCGGGTCATCGCCTCGGTCCGCTGCCGGGGATGGTTGGGCCGCCAGGATTCGAACCTGGACAGAGGGATCCAAAATCCCTCGTGCTACCGTTACACCACGGCCCAGGATGGAATCGGGGGATGGAGCGGGGGGCGGGCGCTATTGTCGGAAGGCGAAGCGGCCGGCGTCCATGGCCCCATGATAGCCGTTCCTTCCCGCCCGGGCAATCCCCCGCTTGGCGTCCCCTGCTTGTTCCCTCCTCCCGACGCCGCCCTCTCCCGGTAGGCGCTCGGCGCCATCCCCACCTCGCGGACGAACACCTCGTGCAGTCGGATGGGATCGCCGAAGCCCGATTGCTGGGCGACCTGCTTGACGAGC
>JAHFOZ010000436.1 GCA_023261405.1 Planctomycetota bacterium | reverse complement strand
CATCACCGGCGGCGGCTCCGGCATCGGCGCGGCGTCCGCCAAGGCTCTCCTCGGGGCGGCGGGCATCCTCGTCCTTCTCGGGGTGGGCACCGGCTTCTTCTTCCGCTTCACCGTGGGCCGGCCCATCACGCGGCTCATCGAAGCCATGAAACGCGCCACGGAGGGCGACCTCAACGCCCTCGTCGACATCCACTCCGCGGAGTTCGGCGTCCTCGCCGGCGCCTACAACCAGATGATGCGGCGCCTCAAGTCCAGCATGGACGAGAACCGGAGCCTCATCGAGCAGATCCGGAAGTTCAACGAGGAGCTGAAGTCCAAGGTCGACGCCGCCACGCGCGAGCTGGCGGGGAAGAACACCCAGCTGGAGTCCGCCAACGAGCGGCTCTTCCTCCTCCAGCGCCAGCTCACCACCTTGGAGAAGCTCGCCACCCTCGGCCAGATCGCCGCCCTCATCGCCCACGAGCTGGGCACGCCGCTCAACGCCATCTCCGGCCACCTCCAGCTCCTCCTGCAGGACCCCGTGTCCGACCCGCGCATGCTGGAGCGGCTCAAGGTGATCGACGGCCAGGTGGACCGCCTCACCGGCATCGTCCGGAACGTGCTCAAGTCCATGCGCGTCCCCCTGCCGCGCTTCGAACGCACCGACGTCAAGCGCGTCATCGGCGACGTGGTCGAGGTCTTCGCCCCCGTGGCGGAGAAGCGCCGGATCTCGTTCCTCCTGCGCCTGAACGAGGACCTGCCCCAGATCGGCGCCGACGCCGAGCAGCTCCAGCAGGTCTTCATGAACCTCTTCACGAACGCCGTGGACGCGATGAAGGGCGGCGGCACGCTCACCGTCTCGGCGAGCTTCGTGCCGGAGGAGACGGCGGCCCGCGAGGGGCTCCTGCCGCTCGCCGAGGGGGCGGCGGTGAGGATCGACGTCGCCGACACGGGCGGCGGGATGGACGAGGAGACGGCGCGGCACGCCTTCGAGCCCTTCTACACCACGCGACGCGCGGAGGGCGAGCCGGGCGCCAGCGTGGGGCTGGGCCTCGGGCTCTCCATCTGCAAGCAGATCCTCAAGAACCACCGGGGCGAGATCGGCGTCTCCACCCGGCCCGGCCAGGGCACCACGTTCGCGATCTACCTCCCCGTCGAGCCCGGGCGCGTCCCGGTCTGAAGAACCTCTTTTCCCCAGGGCTGGAATTTCCTAGAATCCGGGGCGTACCGTAATCGTCAGCACATAGGAGCCGCTCATGAAAACCGCCCTGTTCGTCCTTTCGTTCGTGGCCCTCGCCGCACTCGCCGCCGCCCAGGACGACGGCCTCCCCAAGGTCGGGACCGCGGACGCGAAGGCGCTGGAGAAGCTGAACGCCGCGGGCGCCCTGGCCATGCCCCTCGCCGCCAGCACGAACGCCATCAGCGTCAACTTCAGCATGGCCGGCTCCAAGATCAACGACGCCGCGCTGGCCGACCTCAAGCCGGTCGCCGAGCAGATCGTCTCGCTCAACCTTGCCGGGACCGGAATCACGGATGCCGGCCTCGCCCAGATCGCCGGGCTCAAGAACCTCCAGAAGCTCCATCTCGAGAAGACCGCCGTCGGCGACGACGGCCTGGCGCACCTCAAGGGACTGTCGGAGCTGCGCTACCTCAACCTCTACTCCAGCAAGGTGACGGACAAGGGCCTCGCCCACCTGTCGGGCCTCGCCAAGCTGCAGAACCTCTACGTGTGGCAGACCGGCGTGACCGAGGCGGGCGCCACCGGGCTCGTCAAGTCCCTCCCCAAGGTGGACATCAACCGCGGGGTGGACGTCACGAAGCTGCCCGAGCCCCCCAAGGCGCCGGAGGGCGCCGCCGCCAAGCCCGTGAACGCGAAGTGCCCTGTCCTGGGCAAGGACATCGACGCGGCCGTGACCTTCACCTACAAGAACCAGCTCATCGCCTTCTGCTGCAAGGACTGCTGCGGCAAGTTCGCCAAGGAGCCTGAGAAATTCATCGCCAAGGTCGATGGCTTCAAGGCCGAGCCGGCGAAGGAAGAGAAGAAGGCGGACAAGAAGAAGGCCGACGCCAAGCCCGTGAACGCGAAGTGCCCCATCAGCGGCAGGGACGTGGATGCCGCCGCCACCTTCACCTACAAAAGCCAGGTGATCGCCTTCTGCTGCGACAACTGCAAAGGCAAGTTCGAGAAAGAGCCCGAGAAGTTCATCGCCAAGGTCGAAGGCTTCAAGGCTGAAGACAAGAAATAGCGCCGTATCAAAACGGGGTATAAAACACTCCGCCCGTTTTATACCTGAAGTACGGCGTCCCGGACGAAGCGGGCGGACTTGAGCTCGCGTTCGAGCTGCTGGCGGACGCAGGAATCCAGGACCTGCCGGATCTCCACCACCAGAGGCCGCTTCATGGCCTCCCGCGGCATGTCCCCCTCCCCGAAGCGCGCGATCGACTCCAGCGTCGACCTTCGCACGGGGAACCAGCGGTCGTCCCGGGTGCGGCAGCCCGAGCAGGCCGCCCCCCCGTCCTGCGGGGAGAAGAAGGCCTCCGGCTGGGTGATCGCCTTCCGGCACACCCCGCACTCCCGCACCCGGGGAAGGAACCCCAGCGCCCGGAGCGCACGCGCCTCGAACGAAAAGATCGCGTCCGCCACCGGCACCCCCGCATCCAGCCGGACCAGCGCCTCCACCAGCCTCTCGAAGAGCCCCTCCACCGGCTGCCCGTCGGGAGCGAACTCGTCGGTGAACTCCGCCGCGTAGCAGGCGGCCGCGAAGCGCGGATATTCCGCAGGCAGGCGCAGGAAGGTCTTCACCCGCTCGGCCGCGGTCAGGAGGTCCAGGGTCCCGGGACGCTTCTCGATCCGGATGAGGTCGTAGACCCCCAGGATGTCGAACGGGCCGTGGAAGGCGCTCTTCTTCCGCTTGGACCCCTTGGCGATGCAAGAGATCTTCCCCTGCCCGGGAGTGAAGAAGCGGAGGATCTGGCTGGTCTCGCTGAAATCGATCTTCCGAAGGCAGACGGCGGGCGTCCGCTGGAACGTCATCCGGCTACGACAGCTCCCTCACGAACCTCTCCAGCCGGTCCAGCCCCTCCTTGATCTTCTCCATCGACGTCGCATAGGAGAGCCGGATGAAGCCGTCCGCCCCGAAGCCCGAACCCGGGACCGTCGCGATGTGCACCTTCTCCAGGAGCGCCTCGGCCATCGCGACCGAGCCCTGGATGAGCTGCCCCTGGTGCCGCTTCCCGTACAGCGCCGAGACGCGCGGGAAGACGTAGAAGGCCCCCTGCGGCTCGCCGCAGGCCACGCCCGGGATGGAGCGCAGGCGGCCGACGATATAGTCGCGGCGCTTCGCGTACTCCTGCCTCATCTTCTCCACGCAGCCCTGGTCGCCCTCCAGCGCCGCGATCGTGGCGTACTGCGCGATCGACGTGGCGTTGGATGTGGACTGGCTCTGCATCCGGCCCACGGCGGCCATGATCTCCTTCGGGCCCGCCGCGTAGCCGATCCGCCAGCCCGTCATCGAGTAGGCCTTCGATGCCCCGTTCACCACGATCGTCCGGTCCTTCAACTCCGGCCGCGCCGTCGCGATCGACGCGAAGGGCACGCCAAAGACCAGCTTCTCGTAGATCTCGTCCGAGATGACGAGGATGTCGTTCTTCGCCACCACGTCCGCCAGCGCCGCGAGCTCCGCCGCGCTGTAGACCATGCCCGTGGGGTTCGACGGGCTGCAGAGGATCAGCGCCTTCGTCCGGGGGCTGATCGCCTCCCGCAGCGCCTCCGGGCGGATCTTGAGGCCGTCCTTCTCCTCGGTGTTCACGATCACGGGCGTGGCCCCCGCGGCCTTCACCATGGCCGGGTAGCTCACCCAGTAGGGCGCCGGGATGATCGCCTCGTCGCCCTCCTCGAGGATCGCCTGCATGATGTTGTAGAGCGAGTGCTTCGCCCCGCAGGAGACTACGATCTGCGCGGGGTCGAAGGCCAGGCCGTTGTCCTTCTGGAACTTGGCGGCGATCGCCTTCCGCAGCGCGGGCAGGCCGGAGGCGGCCGTGTACTTCGTGTGGCCCTTCGCCAGGGCGTCGATGGCGGCCTTCTTGATGTGCTCGGGGGTGTCGAAGTCGGGCTCGCCGGCCGAGAAGGAGATGACGTCGATCCCCTTCTCCTTCATCTGGTTGGCCTTGGCCGTCATCGCGAGCGTGACGGACTCCTCGGCCTCCGACGCGCGGCGGGACAGCCAGGTTTTTCTCGTGGCGGTGCTCATGGGGAAACAGTCTAGTCCGCCTCCGTCCGCGTTTGCAAGCAAAACACCCGGGGACTACACTCTAGGGGTGAAGAAGCCCCTGGGCCTCGTCCTCGCCGCGGTCGCGCTCGGCGCGGCGGTCTTCTGGATGGCCTTCCGGCCGCTCCCCGGCGCCGGGCTCCCCCTCGCCGCCCTCGTCCCCGCCGACGCCCTCCTCTTCGCCGCCGGCGACGTCGCGGAGGTCGACCGCCTCCCCCGAGCCTGGACGGACCCCTTCCGCGGGCGGCTGGACCGCAACCGCGAGCACCTCGCCGGC
>JAHFOZ010000035.1 GCA_023261405.1 Planctomycetota bacterium | reverse complement strand
CGTGAAAGATCACGAGGAGGGCTTCGAGCTCCTGGCGGAGGGCCTGGCCGTCTCGGGCCTTCCCGACGGGATCGGCCACCGCGTCGTCCACGGCGGCGAGGCCTTCCGCGCCCCGGCGCTGATCGACGCGCGGGTCATCGAGGAGATCCGCCGCCAGATCCCGCTGGCGCCCCTGCACAACCCGGGGAACCTCGCAGGGATCGAGGGCGCGCTCCGGAAGTTCCCCGGCGTGCCGCAGGTGGCCGTCTTCGACACCGCCTTCCACCAGACCATGCCGCCCCGCGCGTTCCGCTACGCCCTCCCGCGCGAGCTCTACGAGCGCCACGGCATCCGCCGCTACGGCTTCCACGGGACCTCCCACCGCTACGTCTCGCGCCGCGCCGCCGAGCACCTGGGCCGCCCCCCCGCCGATCTCGCCCTGGTCGTCCTCCACCTCGGCAACGGCGCCAGCGTCGCCGCGATCGATGGCGGCCGCAGCGTGGACACCTCCATGGGCCTCACGCCGCTCGAAGGCCTCGTCATGGGGACCCGCTCCGGCGACGTCGACGCCGGCATCCTCCTCTTCCTGGCCCGCGCCGGGCATTCCTTCGCGGAGATCGACGCGATCCTGAACCGCCAGAGCGGCCTCAAGGGACTGGCGGGGGTGAACGACCTGAGAGAGGTGCTCCGGCGGGCCGCGGCGGGGGACGACGCGGCGGCGCTCGCCGTCGACGTCTTCTGCTACCGCATCCGCAAGTACGTCGGCGCCTACGCGGCCGCGCTGGGCCGGCTGGACGCCGTCGTCTTCACCGCCGGGGTCGGCGAGAACTCGCCCGAGGTCCGCGAGCGGTCCTGCGAGGGGCTCGGGGTCCTCGGGATCGAGATCGACCCGGCGCGCAACCGCGCCCCGGGCGGCGGCGTCCGGGAGATCCAGTCGGTGCGGAGCCGCGTCAAGGCGCTCGTCGTCCCCACGAACGAGGAGCTCGAGATCGCCGAGCAGGCGCGCGAGTGCATCCTCGCGTCGCGCGGCGAGAGCTCAGCGTCATCTCAGTGAGCCCACGGTGCGGCGCAGGCAGGTCTCGAACCACAAAGACACCAAGACGCACGAGGGGGAACTTGGTGTCTCCGTATCTTGGTGGTGAAATCGGTGCTTACGAATCCAGTTGGAGATACTCAAGGCAGGACTTTGCTCGGGTCGGCGCGCGGGGTGAGCTTCTGCCCCAGGCCCAGGCACGAGCGGCAGGGCACGAGCGCCTTCTGGAAAATGATCCCCGTGCCGTCGCAGGCGCCGCAGCCCGTGCCCATGCAGATGTCTTCCATCTCCGGAGGCGTGCGCGGCCGCTTGTCGCAGGCGGGGCACTCGGGATAGCCGTCCTTGCACTTCGTGCAGAGCTTCCGTGAATCGAAACCGCGCCCTTTGCATGGGCCGCAGGGGACCAGACCCACCGCGCCCACCCCCTTGCACCGGGCGCAATCGATGCGGACCTCCTTCTTGCCCTGGCAGCCGTTGCAGCGGATTTTCCCCTCGCCCGAGCACGTCGAGCAGACCCCCACGTTCCGCACCGACTTCGCCAGCGCGGCCACGTGGTCCTTCGCCGCCGGCTCCGGGGGCGCCACCGCCTCGAACGCCTTCGCCGGCCTGTCGTATCCCTTCTTCCTCGCCTGCGCCATCCGCAGGAGCGCAAACGACCAGAGGAAGCGGACGCCCGGCGTGTCGGCGGCCGTCCCGCGGCTCTCCTTCTGGTAGGCCAGCACCGCGAAGTCGAAGTCGCCGCGCTCGATCCAGCGCGCGATGTCGTAGACCGAGTGGCCCTCCGCCGTCCCGATCACGCCCTCCTTCGCGACGAGCCCCAGCGCGGGGGCGAGCTTTTCCGCCTCGCCGGCCGCCACCTGCCCGAGATGGCCGATGGCGAAGAACTGGTGCGCGTCCGCGGCGCCCCCGGCCTTCCTCACCGCCGCGATCTTCTCCGCCAGGAACTTCGCCGCCTCAAGATGCATCGCCGGCGTCAGCTTCTCGGGCTCCTTGAGCCACGGCTTGGCGAAGTATTCCTGGAGCGCCGCGAGCGACGCCCCCTCGAGCTTCCAGTCCTTGTCCGCCCGCGAGAGGAGCGCCAGCGCCGCATTCGCGAGGTCCACGCCCCCCGCGAAAGACGTCCGGTTCGCGCGGAGCACCCCCTGCGCCCCGGCCCGCTTCGCCGCGTCGGCCCTCTGGGAGGGGTCCAGCGCCACGGCAAAGGCCTGCTGGACCGAGAGCCCCTCCGGGCTGGCCGGCGGAGGGGGAGGCGGCGGCGGCTTGACGGCGACCGGCGGCCGGGCGTCCGGGCGACGCGCGAGGTCCGAGCTCATGTGCCCGCGCAGCATGCGCAGGAGCTGCATCACCTGCACGAGCTTCACGTCGAGATCCGCGTACTTGTCCTCCCAGAAGAGCTCGCGCGCCGAGCCGTACGCCTCGCGGACCCTGATGAGCCGGGCCGCGTTCTCCTTGAGCTTGTGGTTCTGCGCCTCGGGGTCCGTCATCTGGACCGCCTTCAAGTACTCCGCCTTCACCTCCTCGAGGACCTTCTCGGCGTCGCCCAGCAGCTCGGCGGGGGCCGTGATCGTCTTCTCCACCTCCTCGCGGAGGAAGGTCTTGGGCCCGCCCTCGGTGGTGACTTCGATGACGCTCCCCTTCTCCACCACCTTTCCGGAGAACTTCCGGCCGTCCTTCAGCACCAGGACGTCCGCCGACGCCGCGGCAGCCGAGAGCAGGAGGAAGAGGATCGTCCGCATGTTCGCCCCCCGATGGAACCGGATCTCCCCAGATTATACGCCCCGAACTCGCTTTACATCTTCCCGCCCGGATCGTCTACTGGCCTGGGAATCCACGGATGAGCAAAACGCCCTGTTGGGGAGAACTCTGATGATCCGCCTCGCCTTCCTTGCCGCCGCCCTGTCCTTCCTCGCCGCGCCCCTGGGCGCGCAGCAGGACGACCCCTGGGAGACCCACCTCTACAACGTCGAATTCCTCACCCGCTGGGTGGACGACTACCCGGGCGTGGACCTGGGCCTCTCGCAGGATTCCATCGGGGTGATGGTCTCCGAGGCGGAACTCTCCAAGGGACGGCTTACGGGGGAGGACCTTGAGCACCTGATCAAGAGCAACGTGGAGGAGGACACCTGGGAGCACGAGAAGGCCTCGATCACGTTCGAGGGCGGGGTTCTGACGATCACCAACAAGAAGTCCGTCCACGAGAGGATACGCCAGTACCTCGCCTACTGGCGCGGCTTCTTCGGGAAGATGATCACGATCGACGCCACGCTCCTTTCGATCGACCCGGCGCTCTTCGCGAAGATCCGCTCGGCGGGGAACGCCGACCGGCCGATGGTGATCCCCCCGGAGCACCTCCGGCAGGTCTTCGAGGCGGCCCGCGAGGGGAAAAACGCGGAGGTCCTGAAGACCCTCCGCGTCACCGCGCACCCCGGCCAGCGCGTGAACCTCCAGGACGTCCAGCGCCAGCAGTACGTGCGGGATCTCGACGTCCAGATCGCCAGCGCCTCCGTGGCGCTCGACCCGGTCATGGACATCTTCTCGACCGGCACCACGGTGGACCTGCGCCCCTACCTCGAGCCGTTCGGGAACGCCGTCACGATCGAAATCCGCGCGGGCCGCACGGAGCAGGAGGCCCTCACGGAGCGGAAGCTCGTGATCGCCCGGGAGATCCATCTCGCCGGGATCGGCGAGGAGACGGACGCCGAGGGCAAGAATGTCCCGGCGGTCAAGCCGCAGAAGATCGGCCGCGGCGTCCCGCCCACGGAGGCGAAGCTGGAGCTCCCGCGCCTCGCCATCGACCGGGTGCGCACCACGCTCACCGCCCGGACCCGGGAGACCGTCATCGCCGCCTCCACCTTCCGGAACGGACGGCAGATCGTCTTCCTCCTGACGCCCTCGATCGTGGCCCTGGAGGACAAGCCCGCCCCCGAGCCGGTCTTCGAGGAGCAGCGGCTCCTCCGGCTCTACGACATCTCGCCCCTCACGCGGGGGATCCAGGACTTCGCAGGGCCGCGCGTGGGACTCGTCTCCCCCTCGAGCAGGGGAGGAGGACCCCTCACGGGCGCCACGTTCACGCTCGAGGAGCCCGCGGTCCTCATGACGGAGGAGAGCGTCGTCAAGCTCCTGAAAACCCGCATCGCCCCGGACACCTGGGGGAACAAGCGCAACTCGCTCACCGCGGGCCCCCACGGCGCCCTGATGGTCCGCCAGAAGCCCGAGGTGCTCAAGGAGATCGACCAGTACCTGGCCTCGCTCCTCTTCTCGCGGGCCCAGATGATCACCTGCGAGGCGGTCCTGATCGGCTTCCGCAAGGGGGCACGCCTCCAGTGGGAGGCCGAGATCCCCGCCCTCGCGCCCGGCGGTTACTTCGTGGAGAGGGAGAAGTTCGACAAGCTGCTCGAGGAGGCGTACAAGGGCGCCAACGTTCGCCTCGTGGAGACCGCCGAGATCACCGGCTTCCCCCAGGAGCGGGTTAACGTGGTCCGCCTCGTCCACGAGGCGATCGTCGCCGACTACGAGCCGCAGGTGAGCACCTGCGCCGCGGCGTTCGATCCGGTCGTGGACACCGTCGCCAGCGGCTTCGTCTTCGACGTGCGCCCGCACTTCGTCTCGGGCACCGAGCAGATCGCGGTGGGCCTCCGCGCCTCCCTCGCGCGCCACGAGCTCCGCGAGGTGGACCCCGCCTTCCCGGTGGCCACTCCCCTCCAGGCGGCGAAGAGCGCCGAGGCCAAGTGGGAATCGGACGTCCTCTGCGCCAAGGGCAGGTACACCCTGGCGGGCCTCTTCACTCGCGGTAAGGGCGACGACTCCGAGGACGTCGCGCTCTTCCTGCGCGCCCGCGCCAACCTGCTGACGAAGTAGCGTCAAGGACGGGGGATTCAGACCGTGCTGCTGGCGCGTCCGTTCACCGGTCGGACGGGCTCCAGGCGTGGGCGCTTGGGGCCCGGGGGCTCCGCGGGGACGGGCCCCGGCCAGGCCCAGGGCAGCAGGTGACGCCGGCACCAGCGCCAGTCCTCGGCCCAGCGGGCCCAGCGGCCCCGTCCGTCAGACCCCGGAAACGGTTGCGCCCAGGCATCGTCGGTCCCGGGAAGTCCGAGGGCCTGCGCAAGCGCGGCCGCGATCCGTGCGTGCCCCTCCGCGTTCACGTGGAAGCGGTCCTCGCTCCAGAGCCGGGGATCCGAGCCCACCGGAAACGCGGCGAAGTCCACGAGCCGGGCCCCCGTGGCCGCGGAGGCCTCCTTCAGGGCGTCGTTCATCCCCCGCACTCGCCCGGCCAGCAGACGCCCGAACGGCATCACCCCCGTGAGGTCCGGCAACGTGAACGACAGCACCCACGCCCCCGCCTCGATCAGCGCCCCCTGCATGCGCGCCAGCTCATCCCGCAGCGCGCCGGGATCGAATCCCCGCACCAGGAGGTCGTTCGAGCCCGCGAAGAGGGTCGCGAGGTCGGGCTTCATCGCGAGCGCGGGACCGAGCTGCTCCTCCCGGATCTCGCGGACCCGCTTGCCGCGCACCCCCAGATTCGCATAGAGCAGGCCGCCCTGGACCTCCGCGACCCGCTCCGCCAGCCGGTTCGCCCAGCCGCGGTAGCCTCCCGCCCCGTCCGGGTCCTCGAGCCCCTCGGTGGAGCTGTCCCCGATCGCGACATACCGTTCGAATCGGATCGTCATGAAGGCCGCAGTCTAGCACGAGGCCCGGGACTTTTCCTGCATACGAAGGGGCGGCCGCCGGGAATGCCCACGCGGGGGGTGGGGACCCTCTTGGGCAAACGGTTCGCGACCTACTTCGTCGGGACGAGTTCCCAGCGCAGGGGCTTCATCTCGAGCGTCTTGCGCACCGCGGCGTCCAGATCGGAAAGCTTCGCCAGTCGCTCCTCGACCACGGCCTTCTTCTTCGCCTCGGTCTCGGGACCGGCCAGCCATTCCGGCACGGCGGTGAGATGGATGCCCCGGAAGAGCCGGTCGTGGTGGAAGCGGTTCTTCGCTTCGACGGCCGCCTTCACCGCCTTGACCTGATCGGCGATCGGCCCTTCGGCCAGCGCGGCGGCCGCGAGGTTCACGCCCTTCGCCAGCTCTTCGGCCGCGTGTTCGGCGATCTTCTTTCCGCCGACCCGCACCTCGTAGCGGCCGGGCTTGAGGCCCGCGACCTTCAGGCCGTAGTCGTTCAACTCCTCGAGGATCGGCGCCCACTTGAGGATCGGGGCGGCTTCGGAGGGAAAGAACGGCAGCGCGGCGTCGACCCGGGTGAACGCGATCCCGCCGTCAGCCCCGCGGACGACCTCCGTGATCGTGCACTGCTGGCCGGCGCCCGCCGCGGCGTCGATCACCGCCGTCGACACGAGCCTCGGGAAGGCGAGCCCCTTCAGGATCGAGGCGGCCATGAGCGCCTGGCCGGGCGGTCCCGGGTGCACCGCGTCGCCCGCCGTGATGCGGTCGTACTTCGGGCCGGCCCCGCGCGCCTTGTCCAGCGCCGCCAGATAGGGGTGAAACTGGTCGACGTAGAGGCCGCCGTTTTTCTCGGCCGTCGCCTTCACGCCCTCGCAGAACTTCTCGAGCGTCACGTTGTAGGCCGTCAGCGCCGTCGGCCCCGGGTCCGCGTTGTCGAGCGGCTGGGGCGTCACCCAGGCGGCGCGGATCCCCGCGGCCTTCGCCTGCTCGGCCATGCCCTGCAGGCCGCCGACGTAGGTCTTGAACGTGTTCTCGTTGAACCCGCCGTAGCCGCCGTCGTTCATGCCGAAGTCCACGGTCATCGCCGTGGGCTTGAAGGCCAGGACATCGCGCTTGAAGCGCCCGTTCCCGCCCGTCGAGCGGTCGCCGCCGATGCCCGTGTTGCGGAACGTGAGCATCCAGGCGGGGCGCCGCGTGACGACCCACATCTCCACGTAGTTGCTGTAGAGATGCTGCTCGGTGATGCTGTCGCCGATCATGACGACGACGTCCCCGTCCTTGAAGAAGTACTCGTCGGCGGCGGCCGGCAGGGGGAGCAGCAGGAGCGCGAACAGTGCTTTTCTCATGCATACCTATCGCTCTCCGAGCCCCCGGCGTTGCACGAGGCGCATGGAAATCCAGGCCGGCGGGAGTATCCTGATCGTGAGGGCGGGAAAGAAAGCCTCAGCGATCGGCAGGGCCCGGATAGGCCGGGCCGCCGGCCGCGACGTATCCGCCGCTCTTCCCCGACGGGTCGGCCGCCACCCAGAACGAGTAGAGCCGGCCCGCGCCCAGCCGGAAGCGGAACCTCGCAGGCTTCCCCGCGAGGGCGGCGAGGTCCTTCCCGCCCTTCCACGCGACGGGCAGGAGCGCCCGGTCCCCCTTCACGGGCTCCGACTCGAGTACGAGCTTCCCCTCCCCGTCCAGCGCCTCGACCCGGAGCTCGCCGTCCAGGTTCACGAAGAGCTGCCTCCCTGCGAATCGCAGCGGCCTCGTGACGAGCGTACCGCCGCCCGCCGGGGCGTCCATCGACGCGAACCCGTCGCGCCGCAGCGTCGCCAGCCCGGTCGTGCAGGTCCCCTGCTTCGGGCCGCCCTTCTCGCCCGAGCGGGCGCTCGCGTAGAAGCGGAGCTCGTCCCCCACGACCAGGCAGCCGCCGCCCACGGACTGGACGTTCGCGTAGTTCCAGTCGCCGAATGTCTCGGAGACCGGGAGGAACGCGCGGCGGTCGGGCCGCGTCCAGCTCCAGCCGTCCCGGCTGTACGCGAGCACGACCTCGTTTGGCTTCTGCCGGTCGGGGAACTGCCCCCGCCAGATCGTAAAGAGGCCCAGCATCAGGCTCTCGTAGGCCACCGCATCCACGTTGTAGAGCTGGCACGGCACCTTGTACTCGTCCCGCATCGGGTCCTGCGAATCGGCGCCGATCCACATCGGCGCCTCCGCCAGCTGCTCCCACATCGGGCTTGAGTCCAGGTCGGCCCGTTCCCAGTAGCGCCGCCGCCGCGGCTGGCCCCACCCGTGCCGGAGGCTGTAGACCCACACGTTCCGGAAGGGGTTCCGGAATACGGTGCTCCGGTCGCCGCAGGAGCCCGAGAGGACCGGCTTCCCGGTCCAGTGGATCCCGTCCGGCGAGAAGAACATCGCCAGACCGTAGGCCCCCTTCACCGTCGCCCCGCCCGAGCACGAGCGGAACATCTTGAAGCGGCGGGCCGCGTCCTTCTCGTCGAGGTCGAGCCAGACCGTCGACGAGTCGCGCTGGCCCGTCTGCACGATGTTCGTCCCGGGCCTGACGTCGAGGATGGGCTTCTCCCACGCGATCCCGTCCTTCGAGGTCGCGTAGCACGTGTTCCGCTCCTTGCCGCCCATGTACCACATTTTGAAGAGACGGTCCTTCGGGTCCCACCAGACCCCGTCGGAGAACGCCATCGCGATCCCGCCCTCGGTCCCCTCCTCCCAGGGCTTGTCGGGCTTCATCACGGGGGTCGAGCCGTGCCACTTCGCGAGGTGAAACGTCCGCGCGAGCGTCGTCTCCGCGACCAGGAAGTCGTCCACGAAGAGCTGGCGCCCGAGGTCGATCGGGATCAGGTCGGGCGGCGACTTCAGATAGGGCGGGACCTCCGGCAGCTCCGCCGGCTTCGGCGGCCACGCGGCCGGGAGGCGGATCCCGTTGTAGAGCGTCTCCCCCTCGGCCGACTTCTCCTGCGGGACGAGCGCGAGGAGCACGAACGCGGCGTGCAGCATCCAGCTTCTTTACGCGAAAAGCCGGGGTGCAAGTCTCAATGAGCCTGCCTGCAAGAGCTCATCCGCGCGGGAAGTTCTCGTCGAGGTCGCGCTCGTACGTGTCGATCTGGCGGCGGATCTCCTCGCGGTCCCAGCCCAGGCGCGCGGACATCCGGCGGGCGACCGGCTCGGCCAGCGAGCGCCCGCGGTCCTCGGCGAAGAGCGCGAGCCTCGTCCGGCGCGCCAGGACGTCGCTGAGCGTAAGAGCCATCTCCCGCTCGATCGCATGGTCCACCTCGCCCCAGACGTAGGGCAGCCCGTCAACCAGCGGCGTCCGGTCGCCGATGCGGCACGCCTCCGAACCGTATCGGCGCGAGACGGGGTCCCGCGCGTCCGTGGCGAAGAGTTCGATCTGGTGCGTGCGCGACTTCCGTCTCGTGATCCGGTCCACGACCTCCCGGGCCATCAGTCGGTACGTCGTGAGCTTGCCGCCCGTGATCGTAAGGAGGCCCGAGGGACTCGTGAACAGGTGGTGCTCCCGGGGCGCGCGCGACGGGGAGGCCGAATCGTCGCGGAGTAGGGGCCGCAGCCCGGCGTAGGTGCTCAGGACGTCCTGCCTCGTGAGCCGCACGCCTGGAAGCCTCGAGTTGACGAGGTCCAGGAGATACGCCACATCCTCCGCCTCCGCGCGCGGGCGATCCAGCCGGCCCGAGTAGTCGGTGTCCGTCGTCCCCACGAGGGCGCGGTCGCCCCAGGGGATGAGGAAGACCACCCGGCCGTCCACCGGAGATGGGAGCATGACGGCCGACGTGAGCCTGAGGCGCCGGAGCGGCACCACGAGATGGACCCCCTTCGAGGGGCGTATCCTCGCCCCCGCCGCGGCATCGTCCCGCGCGCACACCTCGTCGCACCAGACCCCCGTCGCATTGACCACCTGCGCGGCGGCGATGTCGAAGTCGCGCGTCCGGACCCCGGAGATCCGGCCGCCCTGCTTCAGGAACCCCACGACCTCGACGTAGTTCGCCAGCACCGCGCCCAGGTCCGCCGCCCTCCGGGCGACGTGCAGCACCAGGCGGCAGTCGTCGGCCTTGGCGTCATAGTAAACGTAGCCTCCCCGGAGGCCCTCGGCGCGAAGGGCGGGGGCCATCTCGAGCGCCGCGCGGGCGCGGACGTGCCGGTGGACGAGCCCCCGGGGGAAACCGGCCGCCGCGTCGTAGATCCAGAGCCCCGAGCCCACCAGCGGACGCGCCGCCCTTGACCAGAGCGGAAGCAGGAAGGGCACGTCCTCGATCAGGTGCGGGGCGAGCCGCTTGAGCCGCGCCTTCTCGCGCGAGGCCTCGAGCGTCACCTTGAACTGCAGCTGCTTGAGATACCTCAGGCCTCCGTGGATGAGCTTGGAGGACTTGCTCGAAGTGCCGCAGGCGAAGTCTCCCCGCTCGACGAGCGCGGTCTTGAGCCCGCGGGAGACGGCATCCAGCGCGATCCCGCACCCCGTGATCCCGCCGCCGATCACCAGGAGATCGAAAGTCTCGCGCCGCAGCCGCTCGAGGTTCGCCGCCCGGTCCACGCCTTCAGCTTACCCCGTAGACCCGGGCTCGCGTCCCCGTGATAAGATTCCTCCATGAGGCCGCTCGTGCTCGCGCATCGCGCCAACGCAGGCGGCCGCCATCCGGAGAACTCGATCGCCGCGCTCCGGGCGGCCCTCCGGCTCCCGATCGATGGGATCGAGATCGACGTCGCCAGGAGCGCGGACGGACGCTACTTCATCCATCACGACCCCGCGTTCCCGGACGGGACGATCCTGGAGGATCTGCCCGCCTCCCGACTCCGGAAGCGCCGCCTCTCGAACGGCGAGCCGGTCCCGACCCTCGAGGAATTCCTGGAGGCGGCCGTCCGAGGGCTCGTGTTCCTGGACCTCAAGCAATCCTGCGTCCCGGTGGAGCTGGCCGACCGGGCCCTCGCCCTCCTGCCCCCCGAACGTCTTTTCATCTCGTCATTCTGGCATCCCGGCATCCGGGACCTCGGGAAGCGGCGTCCCGGACTCCGCCTGGGGGTGACCGTCGAGGCGCGGCTCGTGCGTCCGGCGGAGGCCCTGCGCGCGGCGGGCGCCCGGGTGCTCGTCCTCCCCTCCTCGTGCGCGGACCGCGGGACGGTCGCCGAGGTCCGCCGCGCGGGCGGCGAGGTCTGGTGCTGGGGCGTGAACGACGCGCGAGAGGGGCGGGCGCTCGCGCGGCTGGGCGTGGGCGCCCTGGTGACGAACTTTCCGGAGCGGATCGCCGCTCAGTCCAGGCCGCCCAGCGCGGACTCGGCCGACCGGAGCACTTCATCGGGCAGGCGGCTGTAGGGGGACGTGAACCTTTCGAGGTCCGGCAGCAGGAAGCGGTCGCGGTCGAGATGGGGCACGGTCCGGCGCACCTCGCGGTGTGCGGCGAGGACGCCGCGGCCCGGCTTGAGCGGCTTGAGGAAGTCCAGCCCCTGCGCCGCGCAGAGCAGCTCCATCCCCACCACCTTCCGCACGTTGTCCAGCACCCGGCGGCACTTGCGCGCCGCGACCGGCGCCATCGGCACGTGGTCCTCCTTCGAGGCCCCCGTGGGGATCGAGTGGACGCTCGCGGGCGCGGAATCGGCGCGGCATTCGGCCGCCACCGCCGCCGCGGCCACCTGCACCATCATGTAGCCGGAGTTGAGCCCGCTGTCCGGCACCAGGAACGCGGGCAGCTCGCTCATCTCCGGGTTCGTCATCCGGTCGATCCGCCGCTCGGAAATGTTGGCCACCGACGTGAGCGCCGCCGTGAGATAGTCCGCCGCCAGCGCGAGCGCCTGCCCGTGGAAGTTCCCCCCCGAGAGCACGTCGCCGTTCTCGAAGACCAGCGGGTTGTCGCTCACCGAGTTCGCCTCGCGGACCAGGAGGTCGCGCGCGAAAGCCCAGGCGTCCCGCGCCGCGCCGTGCACCTGCGGGATGCAGCGCAGCGAGTAGGCGTCCTGGACCTTCTTGCAGGAGCGGTGGGACTCGAGGACCTCGCTCCCCCTGAGGAGCTCCCGGAAGTTCCTCGCCACGGCGAGCTGGCCCGGATGCGGCCGGTGGCGGTGGAAGCGCGCGTCGAAGGGCTTGAGGCTCCCCTTGAGCGCCTCCAGGCTCATCGCCGCCGCGAGGTCCGCGAGCTTGAGGAGGTCCTCCGCGTCCGCCAGCACCCGCCCCAGGATCGCCATCGTGAAGGCGGTCCCGTTGATGAGCGAGAGGGCCTCCTTGGGCTGGAAGCGATACGGCGCGAGCCCCGCCTTCCGCAGCGCCGCACGCGCGGAGAGGCGCTTCGTCCCCATCCACGCCCAGCCCTCGCCCAGCATCGCGCAGCCCAGCTGCGCCAGCGGCGCCAGGTCCCCGCTCGCCCCCACGGAGCCCTGCTCCCGGATCTCCGGCGCCACCCCCGCGTTGTACATCGCGGCCACGTACTTCGGGAGCGCCGGCGTCACCCCGGAGTATCCGAGCAGCATCGAGTTGGCGCGCAGCGCGAGGAGGAGCGGCGTCTCGTGGATCGCGTTCCCCATCCCGGCCGCATGGGAGAGCAGCAGGTTCCGCTGCAGCTCCCCGAGCCGCGTCGCGTCGATCCGCGTGTCGGAGAGCCTGCCGAAGCCGGTGTTGACGCCGTAGAGGACCTCGCCCGAGCGGACGGCGCGCTCCAGCACGCCGCGCGAGCGCGCCACCCTCCGCAGCGCGGCGGGCGCGAGGCGGAGGCGGATGCCCTCGAGGAGGAAATCCCGGGCCAGCGCTCGAAGGTCGTCGAAGGAGAGACTCTCACCGTCGAGCGTGATCGATCGCATGGAGGAGGGCCTACCTGCCGTTCTGCGCCTTGAAGGCGGCCGCCTCGCTCGGGGTGAGCCGGATGATCAGGATCTTGCCCTGCTTGTCGAACTCGACCTTGTGCTCGCGGGCCAGCCAGCCGGTCGCCTGCTGGACGAGCGCCGCTTCCTTGCCCAGGAGCTTCGGGAGCGCCGAGACCGTCACGTCCCCCTTCGCCCCGAGCGCCTTCCAGAGTTCGCCCGCCGTGTCGCCGATGGACTTCTGGTACATATTCCTGCCCTCTCGTGTGGTTCGGCTGCACTGAAACCCCGGGTCGCCCGCGAGCGGTGCAGCCCAGGGTTTCAATGTGGACTCACCACAAGTACGGCGCTATATATATTGGACCGCGTCCGGCGAATCAAGGAAAAGCCCTTGCCCTACCAGCTGATCGACCATACGGGCGACATCGGGATCGACGTCAGCGCCCCGACCCTCGAGGCCCTCTTCGCCGAGGCCGGTCGCGCCCTCTTCGAGATCCTCGTCGAGGCGTCCCCCGGCGCCGGGACTCCCGAGGAGTTCCCCGTACTCGGCGCCGACCCCCCGGAGGAGCTCCGCGAATTCCTCGCCGAGCTGCTCTACCGCTTCAGCGCCGAACGTAAGGTCTACGGGGAATTCGCCCCCGCCCCGGGCGGGATCCGTGCCGTGGCCGAGCCGTTTGACCCCGCGCGGCACGCGGTGCGGACCGAGCTCAAGGCCGTCACCTGGCACCAGCTGGACGCGCGACGGGAGAAGGACGGATGGATCGCCCGGGTCATCTTCGACGTCTGATTGCCGCGGCTCTTGCGCTCTCCGCCGCGGGCTGCTCGTACGGGGAGGCGCGCCTCCGCGACTTCGGCGACATCTTCCGCCTCGAGGGCCAGGCGGGCTACGGCCTCCAGGCCCACGCCAACGCCGGCGAGCTCTTCCACGGCGGCGCGGGCTCCAGCCGCCAGTGGAGCGCCGGGGTGCGCTACGGCCGCGCGGAGTCCTCCTCCGCCACCGAGCACCACCTCCCCTGGTCCCTCGTGGCCTCGATCGCCCGCCCCGCCCGCGAGCACGCCCACGGGATGGACCTCGCCCTCGAGGACGGCCCGGGCTCCCACCGCTGCTACCTCATCTTTCCCGGCGCCATCAACCCCGGCACCGTGAAGAAGGATTCGATCCATTACTTCGACCTCGAGGCGGGCTTCCTGGCGCTCGTCGTGGGCCTTGAGGCGGGCTTCTCGGCGGGCGAGCTGCTCGACTGGTTCCTGGGCCTCTTCCGCTTCAGCGAATCCTGGACTTTCCTTGACCCCGCCGACGACGATGACCTCGAACTCCGGGACGTCAAGCGACTCTGGATCCTCCGCCGCACCCGCGAGGGCATCGTCCTCCCGGAGTGACGCCCGACAGATCCGCGGGCACGGCAGTTTTCATCGAACCCGCCCCCGGGGGACCCGGTTAAGGAGTCTGTGATGCGATCCTCGCCGCTCCCGGGCAACCCCTGATGTCGGACCTCAAGCGGATCAAGCCCTGGCTCTATGAAATCCCGAAGTCGGGCGGCATGCGTGTCCCGGGGCGCATCTACGCCACGCCCGCCCTCATGGAGTCCCAGAAGGCCGACGAGTGCATCCAGCAGGTCCGCAACGTCGCGCACCTGCCGGGCATCGTGGACTACTCGCTCGCCATGCCCGACTTCCACTGGGGCTACGGCTTCCCCATCGGCGGCGTCGCGGCCTTCGACGCCGACGAGGGCGTCGTCTCGCCCGGCGGGGTCGGGTACGATATCAACTGCGGAATCAGAATCGTCCGCACGGACCTCGACCGCGCGGCCATCCAGCCCAGGCTCCGCGAGATCGTGAAGAACCTCTTCCATGCGATCCCCGCCGGCGTGGGGAGCGACGGGGCGATCCCGACGCCCAAGGGCGAGGACGCCCGCGCGATCGTGACCCAGGGCGCGCGCTGGGCCGTCGAGCACGGCTACGGGACCCCCGACGACCTGCTCCACATCGAGGACGGCGGCCTCTACCCGGGCGCCGACCCGGATGTGGTGAGCGCCCGCGCCTTCGCGCGCGGCATGCCGCAGGTAGGGACGCTCGGCAGCGGGAACCACTTCCTCGAGATCCAGGTGGTCGACGCGGTCTATCGGAAAGACGTCGCGGACCACTTCGGGCTGAAGGAGGGCACGGTCTGCTTCTCGATCCACTCCGGCTCGCGCGGGTTCGGATACCAGGTCTGCGACGACTTCCTGAAGTCGATGATGCAGGCCTCGAAGAACTATGGAATCGAGCTCCCCGACCGCCAGCTCTGCTGCGCGCCGCTCTCCTCGCCCGAAGCGAAGCGCTACCTCGCGGCGATGGCCTGCGCGGCGAACTTCGCGTGGGTCAACCGCCAGGTGATGACCGCGCTCACGCGCCGGGTGCTCGCGCAGACGCTCGCCGTCTCCGAGGAGTCGCTCGGGGCGCGCCTCGTCTACGACGTCTGCCACAACATCGCCAAGTTCGAGGAGCACGGCGGGCGGAAGGTCTGCGTCCACCGCAAGGGGGCCACGCGCGCGTTCGGCCCCGGCCACCCGCTCCTCCCCGAGGCCTACCGCTCGCTGGGACAGCCCACGTTCATCCCCGGCGACATGGGCCGCGCGAGCTTCCTTCTCGTCGGGAAGGAGGGCTCGATGCGCGAGACCTTCGGCTCCACCTGCCACGGCGCCGGGCGCGCCCACTCGCGCACGGCGATGAAGCGCATGATGCAGGGCCGCAACCTTTTCAAGATGCTCGAGGAGGAGCGCGGCGTCATCGTGATGGCCCACGGGCGCGACTCCGTGGCCGAGGAGATGCCCGAGGCCTACAAGGACGCCTCGCTCGTGGTGGACGTGATGGAGCAGGCCGGCGTCACCGACACGGTCGCCCGGCTCCGCCCCATCGGCTGCATCAAGGGGTGACGGCCCCGCCCGGAAGGCGGCCCAGCAGGTCGTAGAACCCCCCCGCGTAGTAGAACGCGAAGGTCGCCTGATCGCCGAAACCGATCTCGTCCCCCTCCCCCAGCAGCTTGCGTTCCCGCGGCTTGAGCCTCAGGCCCCGGACGTGCGTTCCGTTCGTGGAACCGGGGTCCGTGAGGTAGCAGTCCCCGGTCGCGCTGTCCCGCGTGAAGTAGGCATGGAACTTCGAGACGGACTGGAGGTCCAGGGCGATGTCGTTGGTGGCGGTGCGCCCGACGTTGACCATCCCGTCGAAGGCGTTCGACTCCTGCTTGACGATCTTCCGCACCCCGCACCTCTGCGGCCCGGCGGTCCCGACGGCGGGGGGGGGAGCAGGATCATTGAAATTGATCTGGACGGTGGCGAAGTCGAGATTTTTCTTCTCGCTTTCCCGCAGGAGCCGGACATTCTCGATGAGGAACGGATGAGGATGCCTCTTGAGGAAGTCAGACCTGGACAGCGACCGGCGCAGGGGCAGATAGTCGTCCAGGGTCTCCATCAGCTCATTCCCCGCGAGGATCTCCTCCACGCCCAACCCCCAGGCGGGACCATGTTAAGTTCCAGCCGAACCCGGAGTCAAGCCACCGCGCACCCCGGACCGAGCGCGATATTTCGACGCCGCCCCCGTCTAGTGGGTGATAATCCCTTTGCGGATGAAGAGGTTCTTCGCCAAGGGCCTGGTCGCGCTCCTGCCGCTCGTCCTCACGGCCGTGGTGCTCTGGTACGTCGTCGGGTTCCTCTGGGGGAACGTGGGCGTGCCCCTGGGGGAGTTGTTCAAGGGGGCAATGGGGAAGCTCGCCGGCTGGGACCCCGAAGCGGATGGCCACAGCTGGTTTTTCCGCTGGGGGGCCCCCATCTTCGGCTTCGCCGTCGGGATCGTCCTGACGCTGATCCTGGGGTTCTTCGTGGCGACCTTCCTGGGGAAGAAGCTCTTCCAGCTTTTCGAACGCCTCCTGAAGAGGCTCCCCGTCATCCGGACGGTCTACCCCTACGCCAAGCAGTTCACGGACTTCTTTTTCGCCGAGGGCGAGAAGAAGATGGAATTCAAGAGCGCCGTGGCGGTCCCCTATCCCTGCCCCGGCGTCTACTCCATCGGCTTCGTCACGGGGGAGGGGCTGCGATCGCTCAACGAGGCGCTCCAGAAACACCTCGTCTGCGTCTTCATCCCCGCGGCGCCCACGCCCGTGAGCGGCTTCGTCGCCTACGTCCCGCGCGAGAACGTGATCCCGCTCCCCATCTCGGTGGAGGAGGCGATGCGGATCATCATCTCGGCCGGCGTGCTCCACCCCGAACACCAGCGCGTGGGCACCGGGTTCCTCACCCCGGCCGCCCCGGCGCCCCTCCCCATCCCGCCCGAACTGGCGCAGGCCATCGGGGACAAGGCCAAGAACGCGGCCCCTTAGTGCTCGCGGTCATTTACCCGTATCCCTGCTCGCACAGCCGGGAGCTTGTAGCCCGTAGCTCGCAGGCCGGCTACCGGCTCCAGGCTACACGCTGTGCGCAACGATACGACTCTGCTGACCCGCGCACCTAATCCTCCTCCGCCCGCGGGCCCCGGTTCATGATGTCGCGCAGGGCCTGCTTCGGGTCCTTCCCCTCGAAGAGGATCGCGTGCACCTCGGCCGTGATCGGCATCTCCACCCGGTGTTTCCTCGCGAGCGCGAGCGCCGCCTTGGCGGCCCACACGCCCTCCGCCACCGAGTGCATCGCCCCCAGGATCTCCTCGAGCTTCTTCCCCTCCCCGAGCGCGCGGCCCACTGAGAGGTTCCGGCCCGTGGGGAACGTGGTCGTCGTGATGAGGTCGCCGATCCCGGAGAGGCCGAAGAAGGTCTGCTTCCTCGCCCCCAGGGCCGAGCCCAGCCGCGCCATCTCCACGATCCCGCGCGTGAGGAGCGCCGCCTTCGCGTTGTGGCCGAGGCCCAGGCCGTCGCAGATGCCGCCCGCGAGGGCGATCACGTTCTTGAGCGCGCCGCCCAGCTCGACGCCGAGCGCGTCGCGGCTCGTGTAGACCCGCACCGTGCCGCCGGCGAAGAGGTCCTGCACGACGCGGGCCGCGCGCGGATCCCCCGCGGCCACGATCGAGGCCGGCAGCCCGCGCGCCACTTCCGGCGCGTGGCTCGGCCCCGTGAGCGCCACCACGCGCACGCGCCCCAGCACCTCGCGGAGGACCTCCGTGGGCCGCTTCCCGGTGGACTGCTCCAGCCCCTTCGCCACGCAGGCGAACACCGCCTTCTTCGGAAGGGAAGCCTTCAACGCCGTGAAGGTTTCGCGGATGAACTGAGTGGGGACCGCGGCGATGTAGACGTCCGCCGCCGGCGGCGGGCCCGTGAGAACCTCGAGCCCCTCCGGAAACGGCACGCCCGGCAGGAACTTCGCGTTCTCGCGGCCCGACCGCATCGCGGCCTCGTGCTCGGGAAACTTGGTCCAGAGCGCCACGCGATGGCCCCCCTTGTGGAGGACCAGCGCCAGGGCCGTTCCCCACGCCCCGTCGCCCAGCACCACGATCGTCTTCATGCCGCCGTCTCTTTCCTTCCCAGCTTCTTCTCGGTCCCCTCGAGCAGGCGCTTGAGGTTGGCCTTGTGGCGCCAGATCACCAGCACCGCCGCCAGCCCGAGGAACACCGTGACGAGCCACTGCCCCTTCACCCGGGGCTCGAAGTGCTGCTTCGTGAAGTGGTGCGCCACCGGGAGCGCCAGAGCGCCGACCAGCGACCCCAGTGAAACGTACCGCGAGGGCAGGAAGACGAGCACCCACACTCCCAGGGCGATGAGGGCCGCCATCCAGTTCAGGGCGAACACGATGCCCCCCACCGTCGCCACGCCCTTCCCCCCGCGGAACCCCAGATAGACGGGCCACATGTGTCCCAGCAGCGCCAGCAGCCCGCACATGACCGCGAGCACGACCGTGAGGAAGGGTCAGGAGTCGCAGGGCCAGCGGCGCGCCACCCAGGGCGCCATCCAGAAGACCGGCGCAAACCCCTTCAGGAAATCCACCACGAACACCGGGACGAACCACGCCGCCCCCAGCGCGCGCGCCACGTTCGTGGCCCCGATGTTACCGGAGCCCAGGGTCCGCACGTCCTTCCCGGTCTTGAGCTTGACGAGGAGGTATCCCGTCGGGAAGGCGCCCCCGAAGTAGGAGGCGAGCCCCGCCAGCGTCCAGAAGATCGAGGGGGGCATCAGTCGGCCTTCTTCGCGGCGGGCTTGAACGTGGCCCGGAGCTGACCGCAGGCGGCCGACACCTCGTCGCCCTTCCGCTTCCTCACGGTCACCGGCACCCCGCACTTCCCCAGCGCCTCCACGAAGCGGTCCACGCGCTCCGCGGACGGCGGCGCGTAGGGGGTCTCCTCCACGCGGTTGAAGGGGATCACGTTCACCTTCACGCGGCAGCCGGCCAGCTTCTTCCCGAGCTCCAGGGCGTGCTTCTTGTCGTCATTCACGCCCTCGAGGAGGACGTACTCAAACGTGACCTCCTTGTTCGTGGCTTTCTTGTACTCGATCCCCGCCTTGATGATGTCGATGAGCTTCACGTTCTTCATCGTGGGCACGATCTCGTGCCGGATCGCGTCGTTCGGGGC
>JAHFOZ010000435.1 GCA_023261405.1 Planctomycetota bacterium | reverse complement strand
CGCGGTCCCCAAGCGCAATCCGGTGCTCGCCGAGAAGGTGGAGTCGCAGTGCTACCGGGTCTGGCGGCACTTCCTGGGCGAGAGCGAGTTGGCGCTCGAGGCGTAGAGACCCCTCATCGCCGGGGGGACAGCGGAAACGGAGACCGCCGGGGGAATCTCACCGCGGCAGCCAGGGGAAGCAGAGTTCAGGACCATGCAGGCAGAGGGATGGCGTCCCCTTTCCTTGATTCGAGATTCGTGATTCACGTTCAGGGCGACTTCTTCGGCGGAGCCCCCAGCCGCAGTTTCGCCAGCGCTTCCTCCACGGTCTTGAGCGAGGGCCAACCCTCAGGCGCCCGCTTCCGGGCCTCCTCGAACTGCAGGATGGCGCCGGCCGGCTCACCGCGGGCGGCGAGCGCCAGCCCGATATTCGCGTAGCCGTCGGGCAATTCCGGCGCAAGGCGGATGGCCTCGCGAAAATCCGCGATTCCCGCGTCCGACAGGCCGGTGGAGACAAGGGCTGCACCACGACGCATGAACGCGTCCGGCAGGGCCGGGTCGCGCCGGATCGCCTCCGTGAGGTCCTGAATCGCTCCCCGCAAGTCTCCCGCCCGCATCCGGGCCGTGCCGCGCTCCTGCCAAACGTCCCCCCTCCCGGGGTCGGCGTTCACGGCCCGATCAAAGTCCCGCATGGCCTCCGGGGTGTCTCCCCGCACCTCGAGCAGACGCCCGCGCAGCAGGAGGGTGCGGACGTGGTCGGGGTTGGCCTGCAGGGCCGCGGCGTAATCGGCGAACGCACCGGTCACGTCGCCCTGGGCCTGCTTGAGCGAGCCCCGGTGGGCGTAGGCCTTGGCGAATCCCGGAAAGCACCGGACCGCCTCGCCATAATCCTTCAGCGCCCCGGGGACGTCCCCGAGGGAGAGACGGATGTCTCCCCGGTCCAGGTACGCTTCTGCATACGCGGGCGACAGGCGGATGGCCACATCGGCGGACTTCAGGGCCTCCCTGTGCTCACCGAGGGCGTGGAGATCCTTCGCCCGCGACAGCTGGCTGGAAAAGAAGGTCGGGTCTATGAGGATCGCAGCGTCGTAGTCCGCCACGGCCTCCCGGAGCCGCCCTGCCTCGGAATGTGCGACCCCCCGCTGCTGATGCGCCATCTTCCCCCTGTACCCCCCCGAGATCGCGTGATCCCACAATGTGAAACTGTCCCGCCAGACGCGGGTCTGGACGAAGGTCAGGAAACCGAGGGCGGCCAGGATGAACACCCCGGCGACGGCCGACAGGCCGCGCGGCAACCTCCCCCCCTGGCCCAACTTCACGGCCGCCCCGGCGGCAAGGATCGAGAAAGGGATCGAGGAGAGATACGAATACCGGTCCGCCACGAGCTGGTGGCCCGTGACGACGAGTCCCAGGACCGGGGCGACGAGCACGGCGTACGCCACCCACGTCGCGAGCCCCTCAGGCCACAGGCGGCGCACCGCATACAGCACGATCGTCCCGACCCCTACGGCTGCGAAGCTCGCCACATACGGCGCGCTCAGGAAATCGATCGCCCCCTCCAGGGGATAGACCGGAGAGAGACCGAACGGGAGCAGGCTCTTCCAGATGTAGAAACAGAGCCCGTAGGCCGCCTGAGCGGCGCGCTCGGCCGGCACGTAGCCGGAGACCGGCCTCACGGCCTTGTATTCCGACATGCTGATGAGCACGGCGGCCGCGCCACCGACGGCCACGAGGACGAAGGGAAGCTTCTCGAGGAGCAGCGCCCGGGTCCGCCCCGCGGCAAACCTCCTCAGGGGAACCCAGTCCAGGACCAGGAGCGCCAGGGGGAGCATGATGCTCAGCGTCTTGGACATCAGCGACAGGGCGAACGCGGCGCAGGACGCCGCCATCCAGCGCGACCAGGGCCCGTCCCGGGCTCTTTCCTCGGCCATCCGAAGATACGCCAGGACCGCGAGCATGACGAAGAGTCCGCACACCACGTCGCGCCTCTCGGTGATCCAGGCCACCGATTCCACCCGCAGGGGGTGCAGGCCCCAGAGGAGGGCCCCGAACGTCGCCGCGCAAAGGCGGACACGCTCGTCGGCCAGGGGGGCCGCGCGCCCCAGGAGGCGCGCCAGGATCCCCCAGAGCAGAGCCGCGCTCGCGGCGTGAAAGATGAGGCTCGTGAGATGGTAGCCCGCCGGTCTCATGCCCCAGAGGACGTAGTCCAGACCGAGCGTAAGCCAGGTCACGGGATGCCAGTGCGCCATGAGCGTGCTCGTGAACATCCACTTCAGGTTTGCCGGGCCCAGCCCCCGGTACCCGGTGTTTTCCAGGAAATTGACCGGGTCGTCGTAGTTGATGAAGCCGTTCCAGAGCGTCGGGGCGAAGGCGACGAAGACGGCCATGAACACCATGGGAGGAAGCAGCCGGCGGGCGCTCGACATCTAGGCAAGTCCAACCTGATTCGGGAGCTCCGAATTCACCCCCAGGACACAAAGACACCCAAGCCCCCCTTGAGCCCCTTTGTGTCCTGGTATCGTTGTGGTTGGAAGCATGCCGGAGTATCCCTATGGACTCCCTTAGCGGCGCCGCGCCTCGAGCACCCCCTCGACCGCATCGAACGTGACCCCCGTGCTGAAGAGGAGCAGCAGGTAGTGGTAGATCAGGTCCGCCGCCTCCTCGGCGATGCGGCCCTTGTTCTTCGAGCGGACCGCCATCGCCAGTTCGCACGCCTCCTCGAGGAGTTTCTCGCGGAGCCGCGCCGGATCGGCGAGCAGGCGGTTCGTGTACGATCCCTTCTTCGGCCTCTTCTTCCGCTCGGCGAACACCGAGAGGAGCTCCCCCAGCGCCCCCCGTGCCCGCCAGGGGCGTGCCGTCCAGCAGGTCGCGGTCCCCTTGTGGCAGGCGGGGCCGGTCTGCTCCACGCGGGCGAGGATCGCGTCCCGGTCGCAGTCGTAGTGCAGGCTCACCAGCTTCTGCACGTGCCCGGACTCCTCCCCCTTCTTCCAGTACTTCCCGCGCGACCGGCTCCAGTAGTGCATGAAGCCGGTCTTCCGGGAGCGCCGCAGGGCCTTCGCGTCCGTCCACGCCAGCATGAGGACGTCGTTGGTGCGCACGTCCTGCGCGATCACGGGGATGAGCTTCATCGGACGGGGAGTCCTTTCCGGCGGAGCGCGTCCTTGACGGCCCCCACGGTCATCGTCCCGTAGTGGAAGATCGAGGCCGCCAGCGCGGCGTCCGCGCGGCCCCGGGTGAGCACCTCCTCGATATGCGCGGCCGAGCCGCACCCGCCCGAGGCGATCACGGGGATGCGGACCGCGTCGGCCACGGACGAGGTCACTTCGAGGTCGTAACCGTCGGTGGTCCCGTCGGCGTCGATGCTCGTGAGAAGGATCTCCCCGGCCCCGAGATCGGCCACCCGCTTCGCCCACTCAATCGTGTCGAGCCCCGAGGGCTTCGACCCCGCCCGGGTGTAGACCTTGTGCCCCCTGGCCTCGCGCCGGGTGTCGATCGCGACGACGACGCACTGCGACCCGAAGTCGCGGGCGGTCTCCGTGATGAGCGCCGGATTGTCCACGGCAGCGGTGTTCATCGAGACCTTGTCGGCGCCCGCCCGGAGCGTCTCCTTGACGTCGCCGTAGGTGCGGATGCCCCCGCCGATGGTGAGCGGGATGAAGAGGCGCTCCGCGGTGCGGCGCGCCACGTCCAGGATGGTGCGGCGCTCCTCGATCGTGGCGGTGATGTCCAGGAAGACGACCTCGTCGGCCCCCTCCTGCTCATATCGGACCGCGAGTTCCACCGGATCGCCCACGTCGGCCAGGTTCTGGAACTTCACGCCCTTGACGACGCGGCCCGACTTCACGTCCAGGCAGGGGATGATGCGCTTGGTCAGCATCGCCCTCACTTCTTCCAGCGCACCGCGCCCTTCGTGGACTTGAGCGACCCTGCCGGGCGCGTGGCCTGATGCAGGGCCATGCCGAACGCCTTGAACGTCGCCTCGTTGATGTGGTGGAAGTTCTTCCCGCGCACCACCACGTTGTGCAGGGTGATCCGCGCCTCCATGGCGAAGCTGCGGAGGAAGTGCTCCAGCATCTCGTCCGGGAGGTCCACGTGGCAGTACGGACGGTCCACGAGGTCCACGCTGACCGTCACAAGCGCGTCATCCATGGGGACCGTGGCGCTGCCCACCCGCTGGACGGGCCTGCCCTGGAGAGCCTCCCGGAACGCCTTCCCGAGCGTGAGGGCGACGTCCTCCACGACGTGATGGTTGAAATCCCCGTCGGCCTTGATCGTGAGATCGAATCTTCCGAAGCGGGCCACCGACTCCAGCATGTGCTTGAGCCACTTGTCCGGAAGCGAGATGGAGTAATCCGAGCCCGTGCCGTCGAGGCCGATCTTCACGGTCACGTCGGTCTCGCGGGTCCTTCGCCGGACCTGTCTCTTGCGGCTCATGAGGCGATGGCCTTGGCCTTTCCGAAATCGATCCGGTTCGAGTAGAGCGCCGAGCCGATGATGATACCATACGCGCCCAGCGCCTTGAAGCCGGCCACGTCCTCCAGCGTGGTGATC
>JAHFOZ010000434.1 GCA_023261405.1 Planctomycetota bacterium | reverse complement strand
CGTGGTGATCGCTGGAGATCATCCACGTCTACCGGATGGGCCGTCGAGCAGACCGACCCGCGTGAAGCGCCCTTCGATCTCGCTCAGGATCCGCCGCGCGAGGCCCTCGCGGTGGGGGTCCAGCCCGTCGCCGCGGAGGTAGCGCTCGACGGTTCGGGGGAGCCGGCGCAGCCAGGCGCGGGCGAATTCCCGCGCTCCGTTGGCGGGTCCCCGCCCCGCGGCGAGGATCGTCCGCACCTCCTCCTCGAAGAAGGCCACGTGGGCCTCCTCGTCCGCCAGGATTCCCGACAGGTCGGGCCGCAGGGCCGCGAGCAGGCGGGCGAACTCGAGGCCAAGGGCCTCGTAGCCGTAGAGTTGAACCGCGAGGGCGTGCCACTGCTTCGGGACCTTGGGGAGGGCCGTCTTCTCGCGCGCGGCGACGCCGGTGAGCTCCTCGAACTTCTGCAGGTGCTCCTGCTCCTCCTCCTCATGGCGCTGGAGGAAGGCGAGGGCGCGGGGCGGGGCATGGACCCGGGCCGAGCGCACGGCATACATGGCCATGGCCTCCGCGCGGAGGAACCGTTCCAGGAGGGCGCGCTCGCACTCCGGGGGGAGGGGGTAGGCCATCAGGCGGGAGGCCGGGACGCGAGGGCCTTGGCTCCGATGTCGCTCCGGTAGTGCGCCGCCCTGAACTGGATCTTCTTCACGGCGGCGTAGGCATTCTTCTGGGCTTCGGCGAGGTCCAGGCCCAGGGCGGTGACGCCGAGCACCCGGCCCCCGGCCGAGGCGAGTTTGCCATCCTTGAGGTGCGTGCCGGCATGGAAGACGAGGGCGCCCGCGGCTTCCGCCTCCTCGATGCCGGTGATCTCGTAGCCGGTCTCGTAGCTCCCGGGATATCCGCCCGAGGCCATGACGACGCAGACGGCGGGGCGCGGGTCGGACTCGATCACGACCTCCTCCAGCTTCTCGTCGATGGTGGCGAGCATGATGGGGACGATGTCGCTCTTCATGCGGGCCATCAGGGGCTGGCACTCCGGGTCGCCGAAGCGGACGTTGAACTCGAGGACCTTGGGGCCGTTCTTGGTGAACATGATCCCCGCGTAGAGGATCCCCCGGAAGCGCCTGCGCTCCTTGTTCATGGCGTGGACGATGGGGACCAGGATCTCGCGGATGACGCGGGTGAAGTCACGCTCGCTGGCCACCGGGGCGGGGGAGTATGCGCCCATCCCCCCGGTGTTGGGCCCGCGGTCCCCATCGTAGACGCGCTTGTGGTCCTGGGCGCTCTCCAAGGTGGCGATGGACTGCCCATCCGTGAAGGCGATGACGGAGGCCTCGATGCCGTTGAGGAACTCCTCGACGACGACCTGCTCGCCTGCCTTTCCGAAGACCTTCTTCTCCATCATCCCTTCGATCGCCACGACAGCTTCACTCTCGGTGTGGCAGATCACGGCGCCCTTGCCGGCGGCGAGGCCGTCGGCCTTGACCACGAGGGGGAACTGGGATGACCGGATGAAGGAGAGGGCGGCCCTGGACTGGTTGAAGACCCGGTAGTTCGAGGTGGGGATGCCGTAGCGCCGGAGGAGGTTCTTGCAGAAGACCTTGCTGCCCTCGAGTTCGGCGGCCTCCTGGCTGGGGCCGAAGATGCGCAGCCTGTGTTCCAGGAACAGGTTGACGATGCCCTTGCAGAGGGCGCCTTCGGGGCCGACCACCGTGAGGTCGATCCCCTCCTTTTCGACGAACGTGCGGAGGCCGTCGATGTTGTCCGCCGTGATGTCGACGCACTCGGCCAGGCGCGCCATGCCGGCATTCCCCGGCGCGGCGAAGATTTTCTTGACCAGGGGGGATCGGGAGATCTTCCAGACCAGGGCGTGCTCGCGTCCGCCGCTCCCGACGACGAGGATCTTCATTCCTTGCCGGTCTTTTTCTTCGCGAGTCCCGCGCGCCACGCGGCGGGGTCCTCGCCGTGGTCCTGTCCTGTGAGGGCGCGGAGGGCGGCGGCGAGGGCGCTCTTCTCCTCCTTGAGCTTTTCGAGGAGGGCCTTGTCCACGGACTCTCCCTTCAGGCGGACGACCTTGGGGACGACGATGGTGCTCCCATCGGGGAGGATGAGGGTCCTGCGCGCCACGGCGGTGACGGGGTCGGTGGAATCCAGGGCCTCGATCCGCTGGGCGTTGGCCTCGAGCGCCACGAGGAGGTAGCCCACGAGGCGCGGGTCGCGGAACCGGAGCATGGCGTCGACGCAGCGGATGCGCGCGCTCACCGATTCCTCGCCGAGGAAGGGGACGAAGAACAGGGCCGTGTCGGGGTGCGCGACCTGTTCCAGGGACTTGAAGGCGAGCGCGCGCAAAGGCTCCTCCTCGTCCCAGAGGGCGCGGCGGGCGAGGGGCTTCGCGGCGGCCTGCTCCTTCATTCGGCCGATCTCCTCGATGGCAAAGCGCCGGGTTTCCTTGTGGCTGGTGGTGAGCGCGGCCAGGTAGGCCTTGCTCTTGTACTTGTCCTCGATCTTGGCCAGCGCGGCCACGGCGTCGTCGCGCTTCCTGGGGTCCGAGGAGTGGATCTTCTCGAGGAGGACGGTGACTTCGCGGAGCAGGGCCTTGTCCAGGGCCTTCTGCTCGTCGAGCGCCGCGTCCAGGTCGCGTTCCTCCGGGGTCACCCAGCGGCCCTTGTGCCTGACGAGCCCCTTGTCGGCGTTGACTTCCTCCTCGGTCATCCACGTGCCCTTGTGGAGCCGGTACCCGAGGAATGCACGGGCTTCCTCGTGATCCGGGTCGGAGGAGACGACCTTCCGGTACTCGGCGGCGGCTTCCCGCGCCAGCTTTTCCGTGCGGCACCAGCGGGCGAGGTCAAGGTGGCCCTGGAGATCGCCGGCCTTCAGAACTGCGGACTTCTCGGCATAGAGGTCCTCGGGGGTCTTTCCGGGGGTGATCTTCCGGACCATGTTCTTCGGGTAGACGGCGGAGCTGCCGGAGCGGGAGACGCGGATGGAGTCGCCGAGATCCTCGACCTTACCCGTCACCACGGTGCCGCTAGTAAGCTCGACGTCGTCGGCGGGGAGGAGGGGGGCGAGGAAGAGGAAGGCCGCGAGGGTCCTCATGGGATGACTCCGATCTTAACAGACCCGGGCATCGTTGACAAGCGCCCCGTCGGGGCCTACGATAATTCTACGTCTGAGAATTCAACACGTCGGTTTTGAGAAGGTTGGGGGCCACTACCCCGCGCTCTTCGTCTCCTACGGGCTGGACGACGGGCGCGCGGGCGGGCTGTTCCAGCACCGCTACCGGGACGAGCGGACGCTCCTGCAGCGAGCCCGCAAGGCGGCGGAGCGGGGTATGGAACTCGGGGTCCTGGAGGCCGTGCGGCAGTACCAGGTGGACCTCGGAGCGCCGCGGGAGTCGATGGCGGCGGTGGACAAGCTGGCCCGCGGCGCGGCGGCGGTGGTGACCGGGCAGCAGCCCTCGGTGGGGCTCGGGCCCCTCTACAACCTGTACAAGGCGCAGGCGGCCATCAAGTACGCGCAGGCCATTGAGGCGCGGGGCATCCCGTGCGTGGCGATCTTCTGGAACCATTCGGATGACGTGAGGGGGGGGGACTCGGTCTGTTTCCCGGACCGGGAGAACCAAGTCCGGTGGATTCCGCTGCAGGGGGTCGAGCCGGGTACTCCGCTCTGCGAAGCGGGGTCGACGGAGATGCTTCAGATGTTCGCCGGCGAGCTGGCCTCGTCGCTTCCGGAGACGGAGTTCTCCCCCTGGGTGCGGGAGTTCCTGAAGGAGACGCATCGGGGGACGATCGCCGAGAGTTTCACGCGCTCCCTGCTCAAGGTGCTGGGGCCGTTCGGGCTGGTGGTCCTGGAGCCCCGGCATCTGGAAGGGGCGCGGGCGGAGAAGTTCTTCTCCTCGCATCTGGCGGACCCCGGGCGGCTTTCGAAGGCGGTCGAGGCCGGCCGGCAGGCGGTGCTGGCGCAGGCGTTTGAGGACCACCTGGGCCGGGAGGTGGGACTGGACCTCTTCGAGGTGCGCGGGGGGAAGCGGACGCGCCTGGAGAAGCCTGGGCTCGTGAAGGGGCGGCTCTCGGCGGGGGTGGCGCTCAGGCCGCTCCTGCAGGATGCGGTGCTGCCCACCTGCGCCTATGTGGGAGGGCCGAGCGAAGTCGGCTACCAGGCGGCTCTCCTGCCGGCCTACCACGCATTCGGCATCGACCAGCCGGTGGTCTTCCCGAGGATCACGGCCACCTTGCTGGAGATGAAGACCGCCCGGCTCCTCGAGAAGTTCTCCCTGGCGCCGTCGGACCTCTTCATGGCGAAGTCGGCGCTGGAGGGGCGCGTGACGGACCCCGAGGAGGACGTGGCCACGCGGCTGGCCGCGCTCTCGGAGCGGATGCTGCAGGAGATGGAGAAAACCACGCAGATCCTCCGCCCGAGCCCCGCCGTGGACAAGGCGCGGGAAAAGACGGCGGGGAAGGTCAGGGAGGCATTCGAGGCGCTGACGGTCCGTCTCAAGCAGGAGCAGGGCCGGCAGGAGAACACGGGCCGCGGGCAGCTCGAGAAGCTCCTCACGCACATCCGCCCCGAGGGG
>JAHFOZ010000034.1 GCA_023261405.1 Planctomycetota bacterium | reverse complement strand
GGGAGCTCCGGCACGCCCGGCGCGGGCTTGTCGGGCACGCCCTGGTAGTAGATCAGCGTGGCGTGGCCCACGCCGATCGAATCGCCGTCCACGAGCTCCTTCTCGTCGATCTTGGTCCCGTTGACGTAGGTGCCGTTGGAGGAGCCCGCGTCCATGACCCGGTATCCCTCCCCGCTCCTGACGATCCGGGTGTGGTGTCGCGAGGCCTGGTCCGTGAGGAGCTTCACGTGGTTCTGGCGGGAGCGCCCGATCATGATCTCACCGTCGGGCAGGGTGAAGGTGCGCTCGGAGCCCAGCTCGCGGATGACCAAGTACGGCATGGCGGGATTATACGGGGGCCCGGAAGGGCGGGCAAGTCCGCTCGTGGCCCCGCTCGTCAGGTCTTCTCGCCGCGCTTCTTGGCCCTCTCCAGGACCAGGATGAACTCCGAGAGCTCCTCCTCGATCCCGCCGATCTCGTTGAGGACCTCGACCATGATGACGGGCTTTTCGCGCAGCGTGCGCCGGGTGGCGTCCTTGCTGACCTTGAGCCGGTCGAGCACGTCTTCGACGCCCTTCCCGGTCTGGACGAAGTCCCAGATCTGGTCGAGGACCGACATGTAGATCGCGTGGTCCTTGGCCGGGACGCGCATGCGCACGACGCCCCGGATGCGCTCGATCGCCTGCTTGAAGTCGTCGCGGTACTGGCTGACGGACTGGAAGCGCTCGGCCATAGCGGGGGATTATAGCGTCCTGAGGACGTTTGGGAAATCCTGAAGTGAGGCCAGCCGCGGCACGAATTTGTCGCCGTGCACCCCGGCCGGATCCAGCAGGACGGCGCGCATCCCCGCGGCGCGGGCGCCCACCACGTCGATGTGGTAGAAATCGCCCACGTGGACCGAGCGCCCCGGCCGGGCCCCCAGGCGCTCCAGGGCGGCGCGGAAGATCCTCGGGTCCGGCTTCTCGAGACCCTCCTCCTTCGAGTCGAGAACCAGGTCAAAGTAGGGGAGCAGCCCCACGCGCCGGAGCTTCTCCCGGACCGTCCCGTTGGAGTTCGAGATCACGCCCAGCCGGTAGCGCCCGCGGAGCCGCTCGAGGAGGAAGGGGACCTCGGGAGGCACCACCTCCCACAGGTTGTGCGCGTCGTGGTAGGTCTTGAGCTCGGCGAGGACCGGGTCGAGGACCCCGTCGACGGGCGCGCCCGCCCGACCGAGGAACCTCTCGAAGTAAAGGCGCCAGCGGGAGTCGTCGTCGGAGCGGCGGATGAGGTCGGGGTCGTCGATCAGGGGGCGGATCGCGTGCTCCGCCTGCCAGAGCTCACGGGCGGAGAGGCGGACGCCGCGGCGCGCCAGGGCGCGCGAGACCTCGTCCATGTTCACGTAGACGAGCGTGTTGCCGGCGTCGAAGAAGATGTGGCTGATCGGGTTCATGGTCCTCCGGGGGTGAATTCGTAGGAGTAGCCGCCCCGCGCGTGGGTTGCGGCGAGGCGTTCCCCGAGCCCGGGCGGCCCTTCGGCGACGTAGCGCAGCGACCAGCCCTCGGGGAGCCGGCGGCGGCGGCAGATCGTCTCGAGGACGGCGAAGAGCTGCTTCGCGCGCGATTCGTCAAACGTGCCGCGGAGGCGGAGGACCTCGCAGACCCGTCGCTCGTCCTCCTGGAATTCGTCGAATTGGGTCCGCACGGTCTCGTCGGCCCGGCGCGGCACGCGGTGGGTGAAAGGCTGCACGGTCCCGTCGCGGACGAGCGCGGCGTCGGGGGCCGGGGCGTCCCCGCCCGCCATCCCGATCTCCGCGAAGAACAGGTAGAGGTAGTCGACGGGGAGTCCCTCCTTGCGGAGACGGGCGTGGAGCTCGCCCTCGACGTCCCGGTAGGCGGGCAGGGGGAACGCGTCCCCCGGAAGGGACAGCTCCGGGGGCTCCAGCACCGATTCCTCCTCCCGGCCGAGCGACCATCGGATCAGGCGGTAGGCGAGCGTGTTCCCCGCCAGGCCGTACCAGACGGCCCGCGCCTCGAGCGCGCGGGAGAGCGCCTGCGCGGCCGCAGGGGAGGGGGAGTCACCGTCGGCGGCCACGGCGAGCCAGGGCCCCTCGACGCGCCCCCTCGAGGGCTCGCTCGGGACCAGCCCGGGGGTGCGGGTCACGATGAAGGCCGGGTTCGCGGGGTCCTTCTTCTGCAGATCCGCGAGCCGCTCGGCGGCGTCCTGCGGGTCCGGGTAGCGCACGAAGATCTGAGAGACGTTGATGCTCACGCGGCCCGCATGTTAACGAATCTGCGCCGCAAATTCGTCAACACCTGTTAACGAATTTGCGGCGCTGAAACGTTAACGCGGGGTGAAGACGGCACGCCAGATCGGGCCGCCCTCGCGGGACAGCTCGACCGTCCAGCCCAGCCGCTGGGCGAGGAGCTGAAGCTGCTCCACCGTCTGCTCCACATCTCCGAGCACGGTGAACGGCGCGCGGGGCTCGTGGTCCTCGATGAAGCGCTCCACCCGCAGGACCGGCATGCCGCAGGGCTCGCCGCGGATGTCGAGGACCTCCCCGTCGCTCACGCCATCCTCCGCAGGATCCGCCCCCCCGCCCAGGCGCCGCCCAGGAGGCCGGCGGCAAAGACCCATCCCGAGAGCGAAAAAGCCATGATCCCCGAGAGCAGCGTCCCCACCGTGCAGCCCAGCGAGAGTGCGGAGCCGAGGCCGATCAGGAGGCCCCCCGGCACCGCCAGGAGGTAGGTCCGCGGCTTCCCCACGCGCCAGCGGAACTCGCCGGAGAGCAGCGCCGCCACGGCCGATCCGGCCACGAGGGTGATGACGAAGAGCGCGCCGTCGCCCAGGAGGGCGCCGGTCTCCTCGATCTGGCTGCAGCTGCGGAACTGCCCGAGTCCGGTGATCTTGGCCGGGAGGAAGCCCAGCTTCTGCCCTGAGCGGAGCGAGAGGCGGCCCAGCTCGGAGGTCACGCCCAGCGGCGCGGTCCTGAGGAGCGTGAACGTCGCGAGGATGCCGATCAGGAGGCCCCCCAGCGGCGCCGACCAGCCCGTCACGAACGTGCGGCGCAGCACGGACCGGATCGAAGGGGTGTCGCCGGGCCGGGGAGGGAGGGCGGGATACTTCCAGAGCAGCAGGGCCGCGAGTCCGCCGATGACCGCCAGCTGGAGGCCAAGAGCGCCTGCGTACCCCAGGTGCTTCGGCAGCCAGACGACCGGCCCGGTGGCGATCGCGTTCAAGTAGACGAATTCCCAGAAGAGATAGCCGAGCCAGTAGCCCGGGACCGCGGCGAGCAGCGTGACGGGCGCGACGAGCGAGCCTTCGCCGAGCCGGTAGAGGCTGCCGCTCACGCAGCCGCCCGCGAGGACCATCCCCAGTCCGAAGCACGCCCCGCCCAGGAGGAGATGCCAGTTGGCCGGCGCCAGATGCCCGATGTCAGGCAGGTAGCGTCCGGGGTCAGGCAGGCGCGCACCGAAGACGACCATGAACCCCACGCTCCCCACGGCCAGAGCCGCGAGGACCCCGAGCGCCCCGCGGCGGTCCTTGATGAGGAAGAGGTCCCGGCATGCCGACGTGAAGCAGAAGCGCGAGCGCTGGAAGATCACTCCCAGGGCCGCGCCGGAGAGGATCGAGAACGAGGCCGCCCGACCGTCTCGCGTGGGGTCGTTGTGGACGTGCAGCGCCCCCCAGGCAAGCACGGCCGCGAGGGCCGCCGCGGCGGCGTACCGCGTCATCGCCCCGCTACTTGCCGGTCCAGAGGGTGCCGGTCTTGTTCTCGATGGGCACCCCCACCGCGTTGCCGTACTCGGTCCAGGAGCCGTCGTAGTTCCGGGCGTCGTAGCCGAGCAGGACCTTGAGGACGAACCACGAGTGGCTGGAGCGCTCGCCGATGCGGCAGTAGGCGATGATGGGCGACTTCCCGTCGATGCCCGCGTCGGCGTAGAGTTTCCTGAGGTCCTCGTTCGACTTGAACGTGCCGTCCTCGTTCACCGTTTTCGACCAGGGGATGTTCTTCGCGCCGGGGATGCAGCCGGCGCGAATGGAGAGCTCTTGAATGCCGGGAGGGGCGAAGATTTTGCCGTTGTGCTCGTCCGGGGAGCGAACGTCCACGAGCGCGGCGCCCTTCGTCTCCACAGCCTTGACCACGTCCGAGAGCCGCGCGCGGAGCGTGAGGTCGGGCTTGGAGGCCTGGAAATCCCCGGCGGGGTAAACCGGGACGGTCGTGTCCCAGGGCCGCTTCTCGAGCTCCCACTTCTTCCGGCCGCCGTTCATGAGCTTGACATTCTTGTGGCCGTACATCGTGAACGTCCAGTATCCCCAGCAGGCGAACCAGTTGTTGAGGTCGCCGTAGAGGACCACCGTCGTGTCCGCGCTGATGCCCGCCTTCCGGCAGAGCTGCTCAAACTTCTCGGCGGGGACGATGTCGCGGCCCACGGGGTCGCAGAGTTCGCTGTGCCACTTGAATCCCACCGCTCCGGCCACGTGGCCCTTCTCGTAGTTCCCCGGCTCCACGCTGACTTCCACGATTCGGACCTTGGGGTTCTTCGCGTTCTCCATGACCCAGTCGGTGGTGACGAGCACGTCCTGCGCGGCGGCCGGCAGGGCGGCGGCGAGGACGGCGGAGACGATCACGCCCGGCTTGATCATGGCTTTCCCTTCCTGATTTCCCGACGGGGGGCTACTTCTTCGGGGTCTCCAGTTTCGCCGCGTTATTCTTGAGCCAGTCGGCCCAGGCGGCGCCGCCCTTCTCGACCTGCTCGCCCTTCCAGTACGCCTCGTCGAACCCGAGGTCCTGGCCCGTCATGCGCTTGAGTCCGCGCGCGGCGGCTGCGCGGACCTCGGGCTCCGGGTCCTTGAGGAGCGTGGCGAGCTCGGGGGCCAGCGCGGGGGACGCCAGGTCGCCGATGATCTTGAGCGCCGCCGCGCGGCGCTCTCCCTCCGCGGTGGGATCCGACTTCTTCAGGTACGCCAGGAGGTACGGGACGGACCGCTCGCCCAGGCCCCGGAACCCGACCTCGTAGGGATCGACGGGCTTGAAGAACCCCAGATTCTCCAGCATGATCTCCATCCGCTTGAGGAGTTCGGGGTCGTCCTTCGAACGGGCGGCAAGAAGTTCGTTCAACCACAGGGTGGGGAGGATGATGTCGCCTGCCTGGTCCGGGGTGTTGAGCACCCCGTCGTTGGTCTCGCAACCATAGCCTTGCGCGAGGTCCTGATGGCCCTTGCGGCTGGCGACGTTCGCCTTTCCCTGGATCATGATGAGGCCGGTGATCTTCTTTCCGATGTCGTGCCGGAGTTCGAAGATCGACCCCGCCGTCTCGGCGCGGGTGCGGTCCGCGCGCAGTTGCATCGGGACGCCCCCCGCGGCGAGGCGGCCCCAGAACCGCCCCGACTTGAGCGTGATCTTCCGGACCTCCTCGAGGAGGATCTCGGTGTTCTCATCCACGCGCAGCTCCGTCCCGTCGGAGACGGTGACGATGGCCTTGGACTTTGCGGGCGTGCGGATCCAGGACCCCGCCGGGATTTCCACCCCGGGGGCGAGCGCGGCCCATGACGCGGCGTCGCCCGCCTTCGTCTCCACCGTGCCGGTGGCCAGGGCGACCTTTCCGACGGGCCGGTCCTGCGCGACGGCGAGAGCCACGACCAGGGCGAGAATTCCGTGAGACATGAGCAACCTCCACGATGCAGGTACTTCCGGACACTCTCGGCGGGGCGCGCCGCTACGTCAAGGACTTTCTTGAGCCGAGCCCCGGGAGTCACGGCGACGAAAATTATACGACGACCGGGGCCGTTCAGGGACGGCCCGATGTATGGGCAATTACAGGCGGCCTTCTGTAGATGTTGACTTGAAAAAACCACGGTGCTAGACTTCGGGCGTTCGACTGCTGGGGACGCGGTTCGTCACGTCTGGTAGGAGCTCAAGCCATGGCCGAGGCCGGGGAATTCAGCCTGATCGTCACCGCCGTCGACTCGGCGAGCCTCCAGAACGCGTCGGAGGCCTTCGCCCGGGCCTTCTCCCTGGATGAGACGATCTCCCAGCAGATCTGCAAGAGCGCGCCGATCATCTTCGCGCAGAAGCTCACCAAGGCGGAAGTGAAGTCGATCACGCCCGTGCTGCAGGAACTCTCCGGACAGGGTATGGAATTCCGGATCACGGCGCGGCTGGCGGCCAGGCTCCCGAAGGTCAACTGGCCCTCGCGTCCGCAATTTACCGCCGGCGGATCCGCGGGCGTGAACGGGCTGGCTTTCCAGTGGGACAACAACGCGTTCGTGTGCCCCGGCTGCGGCGAATCGTTCCTCTTCCGGCGCCTGGGGAAGCTGCAGCTGTCCGAGGAGGCCGGGTCCTCGAACGGACCGGTGGTCGCCGAGGCGGCCCCCGCGCTGGCCCCGGCGCCCAGGTCCGCCCCCGCGAGGGTCGCCCCGGCCCCGCAACGCGCCCCCGTCGCCGCGCCGCTCGACTTCTCGGACGACCTCGTCCCCGAGCCGCAGCTCGAAGGGGTCGAGGGCGTGAAGCCGCTGGCGGGCGAGGGCGAGTCTCTGGACCTGCCCGACACGATGGAGGAGGTCAGCCTGGAAGAGGCATCCGCCTCCGAGCCGCTGCTCGGCGAGGCTCCCGATGCAGCAGAGCTCCTTCCCATGGAGGAAGGCGGCGACTTTTCCGTGGCCGCGGAAGAGGTCCCCGAGCCCGTGGCCGAGCCGTCAGCCGCCCCCATGGAGGAGGAGGCCGGCGCCGAAGGCGGCGATCTCTACAACGTCTTCCTTTCGAAGATCACGGATACGACCAAGCGCGACAAAGCCGCCGAGTTGATCGGCAAGGTCAAGGGCTGCGCGACGGCCGAAGCCAAGGAACTCACGACGCGCCTCGTGATCCCGCTCGCCAAGAACGTCTCCAAGAAGAAGGCCGAGGATATCCTCGAGCTGTTCAAGAAGCTCAAGATCTTCGGCCGGATGACCAAGGTCAAGTAGGCGGCCCGTCCCTCCCGAAGCACTCCGCCCCATCCGCCCCTGCGCTCCAGGAGTCCGACGGCATGGATCCGCCGGTTTGCCCCTCTGGGGGCCAGCCCATCGGGTCCAGGCGCATCGCCGCCAAGCAGGAGTCCCCAGGTATCTCCGAATGACAGGTTGAGTCAACCCTTCGACTCGCTGCGCTCGCTCAGGGTAAGCAGTCGGAACGGTTCGGAAATACTTTGTTCCGGCCGCTCAGGTGCCGCGCACGCGGTACGACGTGGTCTGCTCCTTGGCCCCGAGCACCTTGTACATGTTGGAGAGCCACCTGGGGTAGGAGTAGGAGTGGTCCGAGGAGAGGCGTGGCTCCGCGCCGTAGCCCGCGAGGAGCTGCTTCACCAGGCTGACGTTGATCTTCTGCGTGGCAAGCTCGATCTCCACGCTCCACCAGTCGAGCTTGTCCGCCACCTTGAGCACCGCCAGCTCCAGCGTCGCGGAGGGCAGTTCGGTGGGGCCGGGGGGGATCGGCCGGAGCTCCTCCGAGCTCTCGATCTCGTACTTGAGGGTGGTCCGGGCCTTGGTCACGCAGATCCGGTCGCGCGACGAGGCGAGGAACGCGGCATCGACCGCCGCGATTTCCGGGTCCTTGTCCCCGTAGCGCCAGCGCCAGCGCGCCCAGGGCTCGAGGAGGCCCGAGAAGTCGGCGCTCTCGGAGGCGATCTTGTCCCCGTCCTTGAGGCGAAAGCCCAGCTCGACTCGGCCCTCGCGGACCTTCAGGCTCAGGTCTTCGCGTCCGCGGGCAAGGAGGTGCAGTTCGTTCCGGGGGGAAGACCGCCGGGGCTCCGGGAGTTCGGAGGCGAGGGCCCGCGCGGTGGAATGCCAGTCCTTCGCCTTCCGGTCGAACCATGTTTCCAGGCTCTTGGGAGGGGTGCCCGCGTAGAACCAGCGCAGCTCGAAGCCCGTTTCCATCCCGATCCTCCTGGTGAGTCCGTGGATAGTCCCGCAGACGCGCGACCCGCCGAACCCCCTGGCCCACAGGATAATCCCGCGTGGAGCGGGGGATCAAGAGAATCAGGCGTCGTCGCGCGAGACGAGGGGGCGCGGCGCGGGGGGCAGGGGCTCGAGGCCCACCCAGACCTCCCCGCCCTCAACCTTGACCGGATAGCGGCGGACGCAGACCGCCGGGTTTCCCTGGTACTGGCCGTTGGTTACGTCGTACTCCCAGAAGTGGAGCGCGCATTTCACGTACTTCCCATGGAGAGCGCCCTTGGAGAGCGGGTAGTTCTGGTGCGTGCACGAATCGCGCGTGGCGTGGAGAGTCCCGTCGACGTTGTAGAGGACCACGTCCTCGCCGCCCGCGCGCACGGCGAGCATCCGCCCGGGCGGGACATCGGCGGCCTTCGCGACGCGGACATAATCCATCGTCACTCGGGAAAGTCCGTGCTGACGGAATCGCGGCGCTGAGACATCGACACGGTCACCCTCCCGCCTTTTCGACGACGGCGCTCATCGACCCGGCGCAGCGCGGGATGCGCCAGTCGGCCCCATAGGCGTGGATCTGGTCGCGCTTGAACTCGGAGCGCTCGAGGGAGTCCGTGTAGACGATGCAGCGCTTGCGGGCGTCCACCTCGCAGGCCATCTGGAAGGCCTTGTCCCGGCCGTAGCCGAAGATCTTCCCGAGCATCTCGATGACGTACTCGTACGTGTGGTCCTGGTCGTCCAGGAGCACCACGTGGTACGGGGGCTGGAGTTTCGTCTCCTCGTCGAGGTCGACGTGCGGGATAACTTCGGTGGGCATGCTACTTCAGTTCCAGCATGATCGGGCGCGCGACCTTCATGGCCTCCTGGTACTGGCTGGTCTCGAAGCGGTTTCCCGACACTTCGTAGGACCGGTCGAAGAGGGACATCCCGTTCCTGATGAGGTCCACGCCCTTCTTGAGCTCGTCGTGGAGGGACTTCCTCTCGGCGTCGTTCAGCTTGCTCGTGTCGCTGATGCGTCCCTGCGTCGCCTTGATGACCGCCAGGCCGTCGTCGCAGTAGCGCTGGCCTTCCTTCTCGAGCCCCGTGCAGAAGGCCGCGATGCCCCGCTTCTGGACGGTCCTGTGGGAGTCCAGGCTGTAGGTCTTGCCCGCGATCTGCTTCGCCTTGTCGTAGGCTTCGAGGCCGTCCTTGAGGAGCTTGAGGCCCTTCTCGAGGTCGGCGAGCACGCGGTCCTTCGGGGCGCCCGGCTCCGCGTTCAGGCGCCCCGAGACCAGGGCTGATCCCTCGTCGCACTTCTTCTTCCCGTCGATTTCGAACGCGGAGACGTCGGGGACGAACTTCTTCGGGGCGGGTTCCTTCGCCGCCACCTCGGGGGGCTTCTTCAGGGGCTTCTCGGGCTTGCTGCCTCCCGAGAGGACCACGACGAGCAGGATGAGGATCACCAGGCCGCCGCCCGCCGCGCCGAGAATGATCGGAAGGTTGTTCTTCCCTGGGGGAGGGGCCGTCCCGGCGCCGCGTGCAGGGACACGTCCCGAGGGGGGCGCGCCGGCACGTCCCGTGGGCGGACGCCGGGGTGGGGTGCCACCGGGTGGTTTCTGGGCTGCCATCGGAGTTGATTCCAAGGATATCGGATTCGATCCTGACGTGCAATGACCGACTACGGCATCCGCGCGCGGTCGGACAGGGGCCTACCTTCCGGCGATGTCGGCGCTGAGGAACGTGGGGCACCAGTGCCGCTCGATGTGCTCCACGACCAGCTCGGTGCCGCGGTCGTGGCTGACGCGGGGCTCCTTCTTCGGGTCGTAGAGGCAGTCGGTGAGGTCGCGGGCGAGGAGGACGTTCCGGCCCAGCATCGTCATCTGGCGGATGCCGAACGAGCGCCCGAGCACGCACATGTTGGTGTGGACACCGACCAGAACCACGTTCCGGAGGCCCTTCTGCTCGCAGAGGTTGTAGATCTCGGTGCCGCTCTCGCTCACCGCATCCTCGGGAGCGATCGCGATCGTCTCAATCTGCCGGGTCCAGGGCCAGCCCCTGGCGACGGTTTCCTTGATCGGGCACTTGGGCTCGTCGTCGCACCAGTCCGAGTCGTCGATGGGAAGCTTCCCCTCCTTCTCGGGGATGAGGCGGCGGGCCTTGATCTCCACGGGCGGCTTCGCCGCCGGGGCGCTCTTCGCCCGCTCGCGCTGCGGGGTGCCTTCGTAGAACTTCATCGTGTCGCTGGGACAGTGGACGATGAACGCGCCCTGCTTCCGGGCCGCGGCGACGAAGGCGTCGACCCTGGGCGCCATCTCCCCGACGCGCCGGGTCGCGTTCGCGCACGTGTGACGGTCCCACATGTCGCAGATGAGGACGGCGGTCTCGGAGGCCTTCCAGCGCAGCGTCCCGGTTTTCTCGAGCTGCCGGGTGCGGAGCACGAAGGTGCCCGGCTCGGCCGGCGGGACCTGCGGCGCCCCGCCGCAGGCGGAGCCGAACGCGACGAGCACAAGGATGGCGCTTCGGGTGATCATGGGCATCCCTCCTCTATAGGGAATACGTGCCCGCCGCGCAAGGTTCTGTTGCGGAAAGGCACTCATGGCGTCTGGAACGACTCCCGGAAGAGGCGCAGGACGCGCGGCAGGCAGGGCTGACCGTCGGGGCAGCGCTCCACGCAGCGGGCTTCGGGTCCTCGGGATCGTTCCATCAGGTCCTTGACGCGCTCCTTGTGTCCCGCGCGGGCGTCGGCGAGGACCTCTTCGACGGTCACGCCGAAACAGGGGCAGAGGGGGCCGGCCGGGTCCTTCGGGTAGGCGGTCGCGGTCATCCGATCGGCGGGGACGGACACGCCCCAGCCGTTGAAGTAGGCCGTGCGGCAGCCGGAAGCGACGCAGTAAAAGGCCCGCTCTCCAAGCGCCGCGGAGTCGGCCAGCGGCAGGTGCGCCTTCAGCGTCGCGGGTCCGACCTGCTCCCCGGGGGCGTCGCAGCCGGGGCAGCGGGGCTCCGTGGGTTCGGCTTCGCGGATGAACGCGCGGCTCATAAAATGGATGATACCCGGCGCCGGTAAGGATCGGGCGCGCACGCGAGTTCTGTTGCGGGGTCGCGGGGCGGCGGATAGGCTCGGGGGATGTCATCCGAACTCCGGCGCGTGATCGGCTTCTGGGGGGGCACGGCCCTCATCGTCGGCATCACGATCGGGAGCGGCATCTTCCGGAAGCCCGCCTCGCTCGCCGGGGACGTCCATCACGCCGGGCTCATCCTGGGGCTCTGGATCGGCTTCGGGGTCGTGAGCCTCTGCGGGGCGCTCGCGCTCGCCGAACTCAGCTCCATGATGCCCGAGACCGGCGGCGTCTACGTCTACCTGCGGGCCGCGTACGGCGACGCGGCGGCGTTCACGTTCGGCTGGATCAACCTGCTCGTCACGTCGCCCGCGTCGGCCGGAGCGCTCGCCGTGTTTTTCGCGGAACTCCTCCTGGGGAACTGCGGGATCGCGCCCAAGGACGCCCCCTGGCTCCTTCCGGGGATCGCGGCGGCGACCATCGTCATCCTCTCGTTCGTCAACGCCGCGGGCGCGACGCTGGGGTCCGCCGTCCAGGGCCTCTTTACGATGATCAAGGTCGCCGCGCTCCTCGCGATCGCGGCCCTGGCGTTCGTCGGGAAGGGGAGCTTCGGCCACTTCGGGGGCGGCTCGCTCGAGGGCGCGAAGCTGGGCGCCGGGGCCGCCTCCGTCATCTGGGCGTACGACGGGTGGGTGGCCGTGAGCATGATCGCCGGCGAGGTGCGCGCGCCGGAGCAGCTCCTCAAGCGGATCATCGTCGCCGGGATGCTGACGATCGTGGTCCTCTACGTCGGCGCGAATGTGGCCTACTTCTATGCCATGCCTCTCGACTCCATGGAGGCGGGCGATGTCCCCCAGCGGACGGTGGCGGCCGTGGTGGGCGGCTGGGGCGGCACGGCGGTCTCGTTCTGCATCATGGCCAGCGTCTTCGGCGCGCTGAACGGCAACGTGCTGGCCAGGCCGCGGGTCTCATTCGCGATGGCCCAGCACCGTCTGACGTTCGGCTTCCTGGGCAAGTCGCACCCGAGGTGGGGAACGCCCCTCGCGGCCATCGCCATCCAGTCTGCGGTGGCCATCCTCCTCGTCCTGACGCTCCGGAATCCCGAGAAGCCGCGCGAACTCTTCGACGCGCTGACCACGTACTTCGTCGTCGTGGAGTGGTTCGCTCTTCTCTTCGCCGTGGGGACGGTTTTCGTGCTCCGGAGGAAAAGGCCGGACGCAGAGCGTCCCTTCCGCACGCCGGGGTATCCCTGGGTCCCGCTGCTCTTTATCGTGGGGACCGTGGCGGGTCTGGGCGCGATCGTGGCGGGCGAGCTGAAGACAGGTAACTGGACCCCGGTAATCGGACTCGGGATCGCCATGCTGGGATTTCCCGTCTACGCGATCTGGCGTCGCGTCAGTCCCGGACCGCCGCCCGGAGGGGCTTCCCGGGCTTGATCCCCGCCTGGAGTTTCCCGTCCTCCACGACCGGCGTGCCGCCCACGAGCACCCACGCGATCCCTTCCGAGGGCAGCGTCGGCTTCTCGTAGGTCGCCCGGTCGATCACGCGCGCCGGGTCGAAGACCGTGAGGTCCGCGTCGCAGCCCTCCTGAACCCGGCCCTTTCTCGTGAACATGGGGGCCGCGCGCTCCAGCCGCCGCGCGGGCAGGATCGTCATCTTGCGCAGGGCGTCCATCAGGGACAGCACCTTCTCCTCCCGGACGAACTTTCCCAGGACCCGCGCGCAGGCGCCCGCCCCGCGCGGATGGCCGCCCTTGCCTTCCTCCCAGATGCCGTCGCTCGCGATCATCACCGTGGGATCGGACACGGCGGCCGTGACCGCCGACTCGGGGATCGAGAAGACCAGCACGTAGCCGTCCTGCTCCCGGTACTTCGCGTAGGTCTCCACGGTGAGCCGCTCCCCGGTGGCCACCCACTGGATGTCCTTGTAGTCGATGCCGAGCGCCCCGCGCCAGTCGTCCTTGAACACGCCGGAGTTGAGCTTGGTCATGCCGGCGGGGTAGGGGTAGCACTCCGTGGTGGCGTCGAGCCCGCGGGAGCGGGCCTCGGCGATCATCGCGAGGTGGCGCGGGGTCGCGCTCACGCTGGTCGAGTGGATGTGGACCACGTGGAGCGGCGCGCCCGTAACCGCCGCGGCGGCGAGGACCTCCTCGAGCGCGGCGGTGCTGTTGCGGGGCTCCTTCACGCCGTTGTGCCGCAGGTGCACGTGGCAGGAGGCGCCGTGTTGCGACGCGACGCGGAACATCTCCAGGATCTCCCACCTCGAGGCCGCGGCCGTGTACTGGATGCCGAAGCCCACCGCCACCGCGCCGCGGCGCAGGCCCTGGTCGATCCGCTCCTTCATCGCGGCGACCTCCGCGTCCGTGGCCTCCTGCGCGCAGGCCTTCGCGTCGGCGGGGGGCAGGAAGGCCGGCGCGTCGCCCATCACCTTCATGCGCACGGGGATGTGGCCGATCGAGACGCCGAAGTGGACGAGCGCCTTCCCCTCACGCTCCGCGTACCAGGCGTCGACGTCGGCCGTCCCCACCTCGAGCTCGAGGGCGCACGTGACGCCGTCGGCCGCCTTCATCGCGTAGTTGGCCGGGTCCTGGCCGTGCGAGTGGAGGTCGATGAAACCGGGGGCCACGACGAGCCCGCGCGCATCGATCGTCCGGGCGCCCCGGAGCGGGGCCGCCGTGACGCTGCGGATCACGCCCCCCGCGATCCCCACGTTCCGCACGGCGTCGAGACCGCTCTCCGGGTCCATGACGCGGCCGCCCCGGATCACGAGGTCGAACGGGCCGTCGAAGGCCGGACCCGAGGCGCACCCGCAGGCCAGGGCCGCGAGCGCGAGGAGCGCGGCCCTCACAGGAGGATAGCCCCGGCGTACTGCCAGTCGTAGCGCAGGTGGCCGTTGGGGACCGTCATCTTCGAGATGCAGAACGGGCACCGGGCGTTGCACGCCTCGCTCCCGGCCACGATGGAGAAGGTCTGGATCTTCATGGGGGTAGTGTACCGCACGAACGTTGACTTGCGCGCGATCAGCGATTACGGTGCCTCGAGACTGCGTACCGAGCCGCAGAAGTCCGGGACCCGTTGTGCCCGCTGCGGCCCACGGGTCACGAACGTGCGAGTCGAGGCATCGAGGGAAAGCCATGAGAAACCCCGTCAAGACCGACCGCGCCCCGCAGCCCGTGGGGCCCTATTCGCAGGCCATCCTGCACGGTGATCTCGTCTTCGTGGCGGGCCAGGGGCCGCTCGACCCGGCCACCCGGAAGTACGAACCGACCGACGTGAAGACCGAGACGCGGCGCACGCTGGAGAACGTGAAGGCCATCCTCGAGGCGGCCGGCTCGTCGATGGACCAGGTCCTGAAGTGCAACGTCTATCTCCGGGACATCAAGGACTTCGCCGCGATGAACGAGGTCTACGCCACGTTCTTCTCCGCCCCCGCGCCGGCGCGCACGACGATCCAGGCTGGAGCCCTCCCCGGGGGCATCGCCGTCGAGATCGAGTGCATCGCGCGGAAATGATCTTCGACCTGCTCATCCGGGGCGAGACGATTCACGACGGCACGGGGTCCGTCGCCCCGGGCGACGTGGGCGTCCTCGGCGACTGGATCGCCGCCGTCGGCGCCGTGGAGGCGAAGGCGAAGCGGACGATCGAGGCGAAGGGCCGCGTCCTCGCCCCCGGGTTCATCGACATCCACTCGCACGCCGACCTCGCGATCCTCCGGGAACCGCGCCACGAATGCAAGATCCTCCAGGGAGTGACGACCGAGGTCTTCACGAGCTGCGGCCTCGGCTTCGCGCCCGTGACCCCGCAGTCGGCCCCGCTCCAGCGGAAACACCTCTCGGCGCTCTTCGGGGAGCCTCCGCCGGGGGCCGAGTGGAGGACCACGAAGGAGTATCTGGGCTCCATCCACGCCTCCGTCAACAGCGCCTATCTCGTCTCGCACGGCGCGCTTCGCGCGGCGGTGACCGGCTACGAGGATCGCCCGGCGACCCGCGACGAGCTCAAGGCCATGCGCGCCCTCGCCCGGGAGTCGGCGGAGGAGGGGGCGCTCGGGTTGTCCACCGGCCTCTACTATCCGCCGATGACGTCGGCCACGACCGAGGAAACGGCGGCGCTCGCGGCCGAGGTGGGCGGCTTCTTCTCGATCCACGTGCGCGACCACGGGCGACGCATGTTCGAGTCGCTCGACGAGGCGGTCGAGATCTGCGCCCGTGCGCGGGTCCCGATGCAGGTGTCGCACCTGCAGGCCGTCCGCATGAACCGGGGCCGCGCGGGGGACATCCTCGCGAAGCTCGACGCCGCGCGCGCCCGCGGGCTCGACGTCACCGCCGACGCCTATCCTTACGACGCGGGGTCCACCATGCTCTCCTCCGTGAAGCCCGAGGAGTACGACGACATCCCGTGGGGCCATGCCTTCCTCGTGTCCGACGGGTCTCTCATCGGCACGAAGGCGCGCGCGAAGGAGTTGAGCGGCGCCTACATCGTGCACGACCGGACCGAGGAGGACGTGGAGCGGATGTTCCGCTGGCCGCATCTCACGGTCGGAAGCGACGGGCTCCACACCGGCGGCCGGCCGCATCCGCGCCTCTGGGGCACGTTCCCGCGCGTGCTCTCGAAGTGGGGGCTCGAGATGATCCCGAAAATGACCTCGAAGGCCGCCGCCCGGCTGGGGCTCAAGGACCGCGGGGTCATCCGGGAGCACGCCGCGGCCGATCTCGTCCTACTCTCGAACCCGCGCGACCGCGCCACGTTCGAGGAGCCTACGCTCCCGCCGGAGGGGATCGATCTCGTGGTCGTGAACGGCGTGGTGGTCGCGGAGGACGGCCGCCACAGCGGTGCCGTCCCGGGGAGGGTGCTACGAAGATAGCGATCCTGGGCTGCGGCCGGGTGGTGGAGGACTTTCACCATCCCGCGCTTCGGAAGCGGCGCGACATCGAGATCGTCGCCGCGTGCGATCCGGTTCTCGAGCGGGCGCAGCGCTTCGCCCCCTTCGCGACCACGGACCCGCGCGCCGCGATCGACCGGGCCGAGGCGGTGCTCGTGGCGACGCCTCCCTCCGCCACGCCGCACCTCGCGCTCCTGGCGCTGGAGGCGGGGCGCGACGTCTTCTGCGAGAAGCCGATCGCCGAGACGCCTGAGCTCGGGCGAATGCTCGTCGAGGCGGTGAAGCGGACGGGCCGGAAGTTCCAGGTGGGCTTCTTCCTGCGGCACACGCGGGCGTTGCGGCGGATGCGGACGTGGGATGTGGGAAAGCCGGTGGTGGCGCGGCTCGGGGTCTTCTCGGAGGCCTGGGTGAGCCCGGGACACGAGCGCGGGCTCGTGGAGAACTACCTCCGGACCTCGAGCCCGATGGTGGTGACCGGGGCCCACATCGCGGACCTCCTGCTGTCGAGGGTGGCGTCGGAGCCGGTCCTGGTCCAGGGCGCCGGCGGGCGCACGCGCGACCTGCCCGGCCCGAATCACGAGGCGGGGCTCGTGACGTTCGCCGACGGCTCGCTCGGCATCCTCGAGGTCGGCTGGCTCCATCCGGCCGAGAAGAAGGATCTGCCCTATCCGGTCGGGCGCGCCTGCCAGTACGAGTTCTTCGGCCCCAAGGGCTCGATCCTCTACGAGTGGGACACGGGGCGGCTGCGCTTCGTCACCGACGGCGGCACCGTGGAGGAGTCGTTTCCGCCGGAGGAGATCGACTTCGACGCGCAGCTCGAAGCCTTCATCAACGCGCCGGGGCCCGGGGTGGAGGAGGGCTACCGGAGTCTCGTCCTCACGCACGCGATCGCCGAATCGCGCCGCACGGGCCGCGCGGTCGGGTGGAAGCCATGAGAAGGGACGGCCATGGGCGGTTTCACCCGAAGTATCGTCGGCCTGGCCTGTCGCCCGCAACTTCCAGGCCGGGCCCCGGTTGTATACAAGGAGGCGAATGCGAATGAATACTAGAGCGATGGTCCTCGCCGTGGCCCTTGCCGCGCTGGCCGCGTGTGCGACCCCGGCGTCGAAACCCGCGGTGCCCGCGGCCCCCGTCGTCGAGGCGCCGCCCCCTGCGCCTGCGCCCGCCCCCGAAATCAAGCCAGTCGCACCCGCCCCAACTCCGGCACCCAAGGCTGTGGCCCCTGCGCCTGCTCCCGAACCCAAGGCGGCCGCGGCGACCCCTGCGCCTGCCGCCCCGGCCCCCGCGCCCGCGGCCGAGGCGCCCAAGAAACGGAAGAAGATTGCGCTCGGCCTGCCCGCCCTCGCCACGCTCAAGGAGGAGGTCGGGTTGAACGGCAAGCAGGGCAAGGCGGCCAAGGCGATCTACGACGAGTACAAGCCCAAGCTCGACGAGGCCGCCGCCAAGATCAAGGAGGCCACGGACAAGAAGGCCGCGAACAAGGAGATCGCCGCGCCTTTGAAGAAGGAAGTGCTGGCGAAGCTCCGCGAGATCTGCGCCGATGACGCACAGAAGGCCAAGTTCGACGCGCTGATGGCCCCGGCCAAGAAGAAGCCGGCCACCCCGTAAGGGCCGCGACCGTGAGGATCGGCGCCCTCTTCCTGCTGCTCGCGGCCGGTTGCTCGTCTCCCCCGTCCACGTCGCGGAAGGATCCGCTCAATGTCGTCTTCATCCTCGCCGACGATCTCGGGTTCGGGGAACTCGGCTGCTACGGGCAAAAGAAGATTCGCACGCCGTACCTCGACCGTCTGGCGGCTCAGGGGATGCGCTTCACGAGGCACTGTTCCGGCGCCCCCGTCTGCGCGCCATCGCGTTGCGTCCTCATGAGCGGCCGGCACCTCGGCCACGCACCCATCCGGGGCAACAAGCGGGCCGAGGGCTACCCCGAGGGCCAGCACCCGATCCCCGACGAGACCCTGACGATCGCCGAGGTCTTCCGGAAGGCGGGGTATGCCACGGGGGCCTTCGGGAAGTGGGGCCTCGGGCCGGCGGGTTCGACGGGGGACCCGAACCGCCAGGGCTTCGACCGCTTCTTTGGCCACAACTGCCAGGGCGTCGCCCACAGCTTCTATCCTTCCCATCTCTGGCGGAACTCCGAGAAGGTGCTGCTGAACGCGAAACCGGTGCCCGGCCACGCGAAGCAGCCCGAGGGGGTGGTCCGCCTGGAGGACTGGACCGGGGAGCGCCATTCGTCCGTTGCGATCCTCGGGGAGGCGCTCGCCTTCCTCCGGGAGAGCGCCGCGCGTCCTTTCTTCCTCTACTTGCCCTTCACCGAGCCGCACGCGGCCCTGCAGCCCCCGGTCGACCTGCTCGACACCTACCCCCGCGAGTGGGACGACCGGCCCTACCGCGGTCAGTGCGGATACACGCCTCATCCGCGGCCCCGCGCGGCCTACGCCTCGATGATCACGGCCCTCGACCGCCACGTCGGCGAGATCCTCAAGGAGCTCGATCGCCTCTCCCTGGCCGACCGCACGCTGGTGCTCTTCTCGAGCGACAACGGCACGACGCATCACGCCCCGGGCGATGCGCAGTTCGGCGTGGCCGGGGTGGACGCGGCCTTTTTCGAATCCACGGCCGGGCTGCGCGCCTTCAAGGGGAGCGTCTACGAAGGCGGCATCCGCGTCCCGCTCATCGTCCGCTGGCCGGGCCGGGTGCGGCCGGGCAGCGTGAGCGCCTTCCCCTCGTACTTCGCGGACCACTTTCCCACGCTCTGCGAGGCGGCGGGTCTCCCGGTCCCGGGCGGCCTGGACGGCGTGAGCCTCCTTCCCGTCCTCGAAGGACGGGATGCGCCGGCGCGGCCGCCGATGGTCTATGTGTTCCCGGAATACGGCGGGCAGTTCGCCGTGAATTACGGGAGTCTCAAGGTCGTGAGGCAGGGCGTGCGCACGAAGCAGCCCGGCCCCTGGGAGGTCTACGATCTGGATCGTGACCCCGGCGAGACGAAGGACCTGGCCGCCGAGCGTCCCGAGCTGGTGAAGAAGGCGGTGGAACTGCTCCGGGCCCAGGCCGACCCGAACCCGGTCTTCCCGATGCCCGCACCCGTCCTGGAGTGAGGGCGCACGACCGCAGTCTTCACTCCTTGGGGAGGGCCGGGAGCGCCAGCCTCAACCTCGTTGCCGGTCATCTCGACGGAGTCCGCGAGCGAGAATCCGGGATTGGGCTCTCCCTCCGGATCATGGAGGGCGAGGCGGATCGAGCCCGCGGCCGGCGTTCCCGCGCGTTTTATAGGGCTTGACCCGGTGCGCGCCTT
>JAHFOZ010000433.1 GCA_023261405.1 Planctomycetota bacterium | reverse complement strand
GGCGCGACACCTGAGCGAATCGTTTCCCGAGGACCGCGAACGAGGTGAGCGGGACGACCATGTACCCCGCGATCCAGAGGGCCACGACCCAGCCGTGCTTGTAGACGAGGGAGGGGAAGCCCATGAACGTCCCGCCGCTTTGGACCGTTGCGGTGAGGGCGAGGGCCCAGACCCCGAGCCCGCGGTTCCCCAGGAAAAAGCCCTTGAGGAACGAACCCTTTGCCACCGCGCGCTGCGCCGCGGTCCCGAGCCACACCGAGGCGGCGATCACCGCGAAGAGGATCAGGAGGGGCGCCCAGCTGGCTTCCGGCTCGGCCTTACCCATCGGACCCAGCGTCCTTCTCCTGCCCCAGGTCCTCGTCCTTCATGAACCCGTAGGCGAACCAGAACGCGGCGACGAAGCTGGCGCCCCAGGGGAGCAGGATGCCCCAGAAGACCCAGTCGGGCATTCCCAGGACGAAGGTCAGGGTCTCGGCCTTGCGGCCGTACCCGCGGAGGGCCGTGTAGAGGAGGGTCCACACACAGGCCGCGGCGAAGAGGAGCAGCGCCACGACCGCCTCGCGCCGCGAGCTCTTGAGGACGGGGTCCTCCGGCCGTTCGGGCATGGCTGAACCCTAGGGCGCGCGGCGGATCGAGTCAAGCGAAACACAGGTTCTTGACAGGCACCGGGTCGGGCGCTAGGGTAGGGCCTTCATGCCGTTGGGGAGTCCGGGGATCGGCGCAGCCCGGGGCGTGCGCCCAGTCCAGGTCGAGGGGAGGTCCATGGACGCGACGTCCTGTGCGCAGGGCCCCCGATCGGATTCCCGGACCGCCCTCCCCGTATCCGTCTCGCCGGTCCCCACCTATACCGGCCGCATGTGGGCCTCCTATGGGCTCTGCGCGCTGATCGGCGCGGCCGTGGTCTGGGCCGGCTCCCTGCCGCTCGCGATCGTCTATAACCTCGCCTGCCGCTTCACCTACATGTTCTTCGTGGGGTCCACCCTCCGGCGCCGGGACCGCCGCGAGGGACCGGAGTCGCTCGTCCAGGCGGATGCGGCGTTCCGTAAATTCGAGTGGAAGGCGGCGGTGGTGGTGAACAACGACGCCATCGGCGTGGTCTGCCTCTGCCTCGCGACCCGGAATTCCTTCGAGGTCCCCTGGGGCTCGTGGGCCCTGGTGGCGCTCGGCACGGTCCTCATCGTCGGAGGCCTCGTGATCCGACTCTGGGCCGCCGCCACCCTCGGCTTCACCAACTACTTCTGGAAGGACTTCTTTCTCCCGCCGGACTTCAAGGGCGACGGCTGCCGGAAGGGACCGTACCGTTTCCTCAAGGATCCCATGTACACGGTGGGATATCTCCCCGGATGGGGCGTGGCGATGGTGCTCTTCTCCTGGCCCGGCCTGATCGGGATGGCCGTCGAGCACCTCAGCATCTTCGTCTTCGTGCGCCTGGTGGAATTGCCGCACGTCCGCCGCCTCTACGGGCCCGCGAAGAAGAAGGAGCCGGCCAGGGCCCCCGTCTCCCCACCGAGAGCGGCCCCCCGGCCGATGGAAGACGAGCCGCCGCCCCAATCCGTGGAAGCCCCCGTCGCATAGGGGTTCGACGGCCTTACGGTTTCCGGGCGTAGGCGCGGACGTGGTCCACGTGCATGAACGAGGGGCTTTCCGTCTTGTCGATGGGCCAGCCTCCGCCCAGGGCCAGGTTCACCATCAGGTAGAGAGGGACCTTGGCCTCCTCGGGGGTCTTCTGCCTCCAGAGTTCGACCCCGTCGAAGTACCAGACGATGTGCTGCTCGTCCACCATCGCGCCGTAGGTGTGGAAGTCGTCCGTCATGCCCTGGACCGGGGCGCAGTCCGCCTCGGCGGAGTGTTTCTTCCCGGGTCCCCAGAGGTGGAGCGTCATCATGAGCGCGTTGGGGAGGGCCCCGTAGTACTCCACCACGTCGATCTCGGGATTGGTGATCGATTTGTCCTTGATCCCGTTGGTCCCCATGAGCCAGAACGCCGGCCACACGCCGGGCCCCTTGGGGAACTTGGCCTTCATCTCGAAGTAGCCGAACTTCTGTGAGAATCCATTGCCCTTCGGGTCGGCCGACGAGAGCAGCCCCGCCCTCCATCCGGCGTCCGTCTTGCGCGCCTCGATGCGGAGGAGGCCCTTGTCGACCGTGAACGGGAAGCCCGGCGTCGGATCGGCGAACCGCGCGTCCCCGAAGTCCCCGAAGTAGGGCGTGTGGGCGATCCAGCGGGTCCCGGGCCCCACGGCGGAGACGCTCAGGTCGTCGAACTCCTCGTTGAACGTGAGCGCGAAGCCGTCGAGCTTGAGCGTCGGGGCGGGGAGCTTCGGCACCGGCGCCTTGGAATCGACCTTGAGGACGCCGATCTGGAAGCGATCCTGCTTCCCTCCCGCGCTTGCGTCCGTCGCGCCTGTGCCCGCCTTGAGGGGCCGCCGGCCCTTCGAGTCGTACAGCCCCGCCATGATCCGGTACTCGCCTTCCGGGACGTCGATGGGCACGAGGAGCGTCTTCGTGTACTCGACGCGGCCCTTCCATGCCGACGTGGCGACCGAGGGGCTGTGGTCTGCCTGGAAGGCCGTGTGCCCTTTCTCGTTCACGACGTGCACGTAGACCGAGCAGTCGCTCCCCACGGGCTCCGCGTCCCACCGGTAGGTGATTCGGGGGCCGAAGCCGGGCCGGCAGGACGTCATGCTCAGAACGGCGGGCAGGATCGTCGGTCGCCCTTCGGCGCTCGGGCCGAGCACGGCCTCCACGTCGTCGATCCACAGGGTTTTCCGCGGCGCGGCGTCCTTGCCCAGGAGCGAATTCTTGCCTGCGTGGGCTTGGCCGGCGTCGGCGGCGAGCGATCCCCTGGCCCCCGGGAACTCGGCGCCGTCGGTGAAGGTCCAGTCCTTGAGAGGCTTCTCGAAATCGTCCAGCAGGACCTTTGAAGGATTCCCCTGAGCCTCCGCCCGGACGGCCGTCATCGAAAACAGGAGCGCCAGCGCCGCCCGTCTCATGAAGCGTCTCCTCGAGGGTCCTTCTCTATCGCGGAGGGGCGCAGCGGGGTTACGTGAATCGCTTCCGGATTGATTCGCGCACTCGAACGACCCCTCCCCCCTTGCCCCTCCCACCTGACCCTCTTGGACTCGGTCCCCCTGGAGGTCCTCCCTGAGGCTGGAACCGCTAGTACTTGATGTCCACGTGCTTTCGCGAATGGGCCGACTCGAGGATCGCGTCGCAGATCACCGCGCAGCGGTAGCCGTCCTCGAACGTCGCGCCGTAGGGCGCCACGTCCTTCTTGTTCACGATGCAGTCGAGCAGGTGGTTGATCTCATGGATCATCGCGTGCTCCCAGCCGATGATGTGGCCGTGGGGCCACCAGTTCGACATGAAGGGGTGGTAGCCCTCCGAGACGAGGACCTTGTGGAAGCCCTGGGTCTCCTTCGGCTCCTCGCCGACCCAGAAGACCTCCATCTCGTTGAGGTTCTCGAGGTTGAACTTGATCGCGCCCTTCTCGCCGCTGATCTCGAAGCAGCCATGGTTCTTCCGGCCCGCGGCGAAGCGCGTGGCCTCGAGGGTGCCGATCGCTCCGCCCTCGAACTCGAGGAGCGAGACGACGTCGTCGTCGATGTCGACCTTGCCCATGCCCTTGCCGTTGGGCATCGGACGCTCCGTCGTAAACGTCCGCGCCAGGCCCGAGACGGCCTTGATTTCGCCGACGAGCCAGCGGGCCAGGTCGATGAGGTGCGCCGCCAGGTCGCCGAGCGCCCCGGAGCCGGCCTCCGCCTTGTGGTAGCGCCAGACGCGCGGCACGCCGTAATGAGGCATCCCCCATTCCTGGAGGTAGACCGCGCGGAACGTGTAGATCTTCCCGAGTTTTCCGGCCTTGATGAGATCGTAGGCCTGGCGGATCGCGGGGAGGAAGCGGTAGTTGAAGGCGGCCTGGTGCTTGACCTTCGACTTTTTGACCGCCTCGAGCATCGTCCTAGCCTCCTCGGCGGTCCGCGCGAGCGGCTTCTCGCAGAAGACGTGCTTCCCCGCCTTGATGGCCTCAATCGTGGGCTCGGCGTGGGAGTCGTTGGGGGTCCCGTTGTCGAAGAGCTGGACGTCCTTGTCCTCAAGCATCTTGTGCCAGTCGGTATAGTGCTTCTGGTAGCCGTAGCGCTTCTTCGCCTCGATCACGCCCTCCTCGTTGCGGCCGCAGATGGCGACCAGGTCGGGGATCGCGACCGGGGGGTACATCATGTAGGGGATCTTCTTGTACGCGTTCGAGTGGGCCTTGCCCATGAACGCGTAGCCCAGCATGCCGACGCCGACGTGGGGGGCCTCTTTGGCCGCCTTGGCGCCGGCCATTTCGGTGAACCCGCCGCTCTTGCTCATTTTCCCTCCGGAGTTGATCGCTCGAGACCGGAATGGCGAGTATAGGCCGGGAGCAGTCAATGTCAAGAAGTTGAATCCCGGACCAGCAGTTCCGCAAACCCGGGTGAAGGTCCCGGCCCCCAAGGGTTTTCGCGAGTGGCAGTTTCGCGGGGCGGCTTGCGATGGCCGCGGGGCCGTCCCGTAGGGCCCTGAAGTCGAGC
>JAHFOZ010000432.1 GCA_023261405.1 Planctomycetota bacterium | reverse complement strand
CTCGGAAAATACGCGCAAGTCCATGGAAGAGCTCACCGCGCTCAAGAAGGCCGGCGCCCAGGAGAAATTCACCGAGGGGACCCTGCTGCTCTTCGAGCGGCTCCTGAACGTGCGCGCCCAGTACGCGAAGTTCGTGCGCGACCTGCGCGGCTTCATCGGGGCCCTGCCGATCGGCCACTTCGGCAAGGACACGACGGAGATGGCGCTGGGCTTCATCGTGGCCTCCGGCCGGGGCCGCGAGCGCGCGCAGACGTGGCTCACCGAGCCGGGCCGCTACAAGGCCGAGGCCTGCGGCCGCCTCGAGGACATCGTGAGCCGCACGATGAACTACCAGACGGCGCTCCGGATGGTCCAGCCGGCCTGAGCGCCTGCCTCCGTTCGGCCACCTCATCCACGCGTGCCGGGGCCGCGTCACGAGAACTCCGGGCCGATGTCACGGGGAGCCCCAGGGGTGTTTCGTGACATGCTGACAGGACGGGGAATCCTCGATAAGATGATCGGATGTTGACGGTCGTCGCGGGCGTCCGCGTCGTCCTGGGTCCGCCGGGGACCGAGACGGGACTCCACGACCTGCACCTCATGGACGGCAAGATCGCTGCCGTCGTCCCCGCCGGAGGCCCGGTGCCCGAGGGCGCGCGGCGTATGGATGGCGCCGGACTCAGCGCCTGTCCCGGCTTCATCGACCTCCACGTCCACGGCGGCTGCGGCTTCGACTTCATGGATGCCACGGAGGAGGCCTTCCGCGTCTCGGGCGAGTACCACGCGGCCGGTGGAACCACCGCGTACCTCCCGACCACTGCCACCGAATCGCCGGAGGCCATCTTCGCATGCATCGACATGGCCTCCCGCTGCCGCGAGCAGCGCCTCGGCGGCGTGGAGATCCTCGGCGTCCACGTCGAAGGCCCCTACCTGGCCCCCACGAAGCACGGCTGCCACGATCCCGGCTTCGTCCGCCGGCCGACCCGCGAGGAGAACCGCGCCTACCTCGACCGGGCCCCCGTCATCCGCCGCATCACCCTCGCCCCCGAGCTGCCCGGCGTCCAGGACTTCATCTGCGACCTCGCCCGCGCCGGCATCATCCCCTCCGGCGGCCACTCGGAGGCCACGATCGACGAGACGATGCGCGCCGCGGACAACGGCATGTCCATGATCACCCACCTCTACTCCGCCATGTCCACCATCGTGAAGGACGGCCCCTTCCGCATCCCCGGCATGCTCGAGGCCACGCTCCTCGACGACCGGCTCGCCACCGAACTCATCGCCGACCTCAAGCACGTCTCGAAGGACCTCCTCCGTCTCGCGATGAAGACCAAGGCCGAGCGCGCCGTCTGCTTCGTGACCGACGCCATGCGCGGCGCCGGGATGCCCGATGGCACGTACACCTTCGGCACGAGGAACGGGACGAAGGCGGTCGTCGAGAACGGCACGGCCCGCAACCTCGCCAATACCGGCTTCGCCAGCTCGACCGTCCGAATGATCGACCTCGTCCGCAACGGCGTCGAGGCCGTTGGGTTGACGCTGGAGCAGTCGGTCCGCCGCGCGAGCCAGATCCCCGCCGCGATCGCCGGCGCGGCCGCCCGGAAGGGGACGCTCGAACCCGGCAAGGACGCGGACGTCGTCCTCCTCGCGACGTCGCCCCGCCTCGAGGTCCGGAAGACCCTCGCGGCCGGCGGAGTCATCTATGACGCCTCCCGCTGAGCCGCCCTTCGTCCTCACGCTCGACGTCGGCAGCTCCTCGGTCCGCGCGCTCCTCTTCGACCGCTTCGCCCGCGCCGTCGCGGGACCGGAGGGGCGTCGATCCTATTCCGCGCGCACCACGGCGGACGGGGGCTACGAGTTCGATGCCGAGGAACTGCTCCGCTTCATCCTCGAATCGGTGGACGAACTCCTGGCCCGCGCGGGGGCGGCGGCCTCGAGGATAGTCGCGGTCGCCTGCTGCACCTTCTGGCACGGCCTTCTGGGGCTCGATGCGGGAGGCGCGCCGGTGACGCCCCTGCTCATGTGGGGCGACATGCGCAGCGAGCCGGAGGCGCGAGTGCTCAAGACGCGGCTCGATGAGAAGGCGTACCATGCGCGGACGGGCTGTTTTTTCCATCCGTGCTTCCAGCCGCCCAAGCTCCTGCGGCTCTCGGGGCAGGAGTGCTTCCGGCGCGCGGCGCGCTGGGTCTCGATCGGGGAGCTGCTCACCGAGCGCCTCTTCGGCCGCCGCCTCACGACCGTCTCGATGGCTTCCGGCACGGGGCTCCTCGACGTCCATCGCTGCGCCTACGACGAGGAGACCCTTCGCGCCGTCGGCGTGCGGGTCGACCAGCTTGCTCCGCTCGGCGACGCGACGGACAGCTCCCGCGGCCTCCTCCCGGAGTTTGCCCGGCGCTGGCCAGCCCTCTCGGACGTCCCGTGGTTCCCTCCCGTGGGCGACGGCGCCTGCAACAACCTGGGGAGCGGCTGCTCCACCCGGGAACGCATCGGCGTCATGATCGGCACCTCGGGCGCGATGCGCATGGTCTGGCCCGCGGACCGCTTCGAGGTCCCGTGGGGGGTCTTCGCCTACCGGGCCGACCGCCGCCGCGTGGTCCTGGGCGGCGCGCTCAACGACGGCGGAAATCTGGTCGAGTGGCTCCGGAGCACGCTCCGGCTCGGGCCGCCCGAGGAGGTCGAGCGCGAGCTCGCCGCGATGGAGCCGGACGCGCACGGGCTCACGTTCCTGCCGTTCCTCGCGGGCGAGCGGAGCCCCGGCTGGGCCGCCCACGCGCGGGGCGCGATCACCGGGCTCAGCCTGGACACGAAACCGGTCGCCATCCTGCGTGCCGCGATGGAGGCGGTGGCGCTCCGCTTCGCCCTGATCCACGATCTCCTTCCGCCCGCGCGCGAGATCGTGGCCTCGGGCGGTGCGCTGCTCCGCTCGCCCGCGTGGATGCAGATCCTCGCCGACGCCCTCGGGCGTCCGGTCACGGCCTCGGCGGAGGCGGAGGCCTCGAGCCGCGGCGCCGCGCTCCTCGCCCTCGAGGCGCTGGGGCACGAGCCGGCCCCGGCCGCGCTTGGCGCGAGCGTCACGCCCGACCCCGCGCATCACGCCCGCTACCGGGCGGCACTCTACCGCCAGAAGGACCTTTACGGGAAGCTGGTCTGATGTCGCCGAGCCTCGCCCCGCGCCGGACGCCGTACTGTATCGGGATGAGAATCCTCGCGTTCCTCCTGCTCGGCCTCCCGATCGTCGCGCAGGAGGGCCCCACCGAGGCCGAGCTCCACGTCCGGAAGCTGCGGCCCGCCGAGGGGATGAAGCTCTCGCTCTGGGCGGCCGAGCCGATGCTCCAGAACCCGGTGGCCATCGCCCACGATGAGATGGGCCGGCTCTTCGTGGCCGAGACCACCCGCTACCGCACGTCCGTGCTCGACATTCGCCACTACCTCGACTGGTACACCGACGACCTCGCCTGCCGAAGCGTGGAGGACCGCGAGGCCATGGTCCGGAAGCGCATGGGAGACCGCGCGTCGAAGCTGGCCGGCGAGACGGAGCGCGTGCGGCTCCTCGAGGACAAGGACGGCGACGGCCGCGCCGACGCCTCCACGATCTTCGCCGAGGGCTTCAACACGATGTCTGACGGCATCGCCGCTGGTCTCCTCGCGCGCGGCGGGGACGTCTACTTCGCCAACGTCCCCAACCTCTGGGTCCTCAAGGATCGGGACGGCGACGGGAAGGCCGACGACCGCTTCGTCATGCACAGCGGTTTCGGGGTGCGGTTCTCCCTGACGGGCCATGATTTCCACGGCCTGGCCTTCGGGCCCGACGGGAAGCTCTACTTCACGATGGGCGACCGCGGGCTGAACGTGCTGACGAAGGAGAAGCGCAAGCTGGAGTTCCCCGACATGGGGGCGACGCTCCGCTGCAATCCCGACGGGACGGACCTCGAGGTCTTCGCCATCGGCCAGCGCAACCCGCAGGAGCTGGCCTTCGACAAGTTCGGGAGGGTCGGGTACCAGTTCTCGTCGGAGTCCTGGGGCGCGACGGGCGCGCCGCCGCCGCTGGGGACGCGGAGCCCCTGGATCACGGAAGAGCTCTGGAAGGGAAACGCGCCCTACCTCGTGCCGCCGGTCGGATTCCTGGGCACCGGGCCTGCGGGCCTCGCGTACTATCCGGGGACCGGGCTGCCCGCGAAGTACGAGAATCACTTCTTCCTCTGCGAATTTCCCGGAGGCGTGCGCTCATTCACGGTGAAGTCCAGGGGAGCCGGATTCGAGATGGTCGACTCGGAGAAGTTCCTCTGGGAGGGCCTTCCGACCGACTGCTCGTTCGGGCCCGACGGCGCGCTCTACGTCTCCGACTGGGTAGAGGGCTGGGAGAAGACGGGGAAGGGGCGCATCTTCCGGGTCAGCGACCCGGAATCCCAGGCGGCGCCCGAGGCGAAGGAGGCGAAGCGGCTGATCGGCGAAGGGATGCGGCGCAAGCACATCGAGGAGCTCGGGAAGCTGCTCTCCCATCCCGACCAGCGCGTCCGCATGGCCGCCCAGTTCGCGCTCGTCCCGCGAGAGCGCTCGTCGGAGATCCTGGCCGAGATCGCCACGCGGTCGGAGAACCT
>JAHFOZ010000431.1 GCA_023261405.1 Planctomycetota bacterium | reverse complement strand
CAGGTGACCCCGGCGATCCTCTTCTTCGATGAGCTCGATTCGCTCGCGCCGGTGCGGGGAGGCTCGCTCGGCGAGCCGCAGGTGACGGAACGCGTGGTCAACCAGATCCTCGCGGAGATGGACGGCATGGAGGAGCTCCGCGGGGTGGTCGTCCTGGGGGCGACGAACCGGCCCGACCTGATCGATCCGGCGCTCCTGCGGCCGGGGCGCTTTGACGAGATGGTCTACGTCCCGATCCCCGACGGGCCGACCCGGGTGGAGATCTACCGGGCCCAGGCGCGCAAGATGGCGCTCTCGGGGGACGTGGACCTGCCGAAGCTGGCGGAGCTCAGCGGGAGGTTCACCGGGGCGGACATCGCCGGGGTCTGCATGAGGGCCGGGCTCAACGCGCTCCGCGAGAGCGCCGAGGCGAGGGAGGTCACGCTGGAGCACTTCCTGCGGGCCATCAAGGAGACGATCCCGTCCGTCACGCCCGAGATGGAAGAGGACTACGCGAAGCTGGCCCTCAAGATCAAGCAGGAGGGCGGCAGGATTGGGTTCCATCGGACATAGGATGCCGATGGACTGGAAGCTCTTCTTCATGACCTTCGGCGCGGTGTTTCTCGCCGAAATCGGGGACAAGACCCAGCTCGCCACACTGGCCTTCGCGAGCGATTCGCGGAGGCCGTGGGTCGTGTTCGGGGCTTCGGCGCTGGCCCTCGTCGTGGCGGCCGGGATCGGCGCGGCGGCGGGGGGCTTCCTATCCCGCTGGATTTCCCCCGCCTGGACCCGCCGGGGGGCGGCGCTGCTCTTCATCGCCATCGGCACCTGGCTCCTCGTAGCCGAGTGGCGCAAGTCCGCAGCCTAGCGGTGGCAGGCGTTGCAGGAGTCGCCGTTGTCGGGGTGGCGGAGGGAGGCGGAGTGGCAGGAGCGGCAGCTCGAGGAAGCGTTGTGCCAGGCCGGCTTCGGGGGGGCGGCCGCGTGGCCCGGGGTGCCCTTGTGGCAGACCGCGCAGCCCGTGGCGGGCTGCGAGGGGACGTGGCAGTTCTTGCAGTGGCTGTTCCTCGGGGCGTTCCAACCGGCGGTGTGGGACAGCGGGGACGTGGACTGGTGGCAGCGGTTGCAGGAATCGGACGTGTGGCAGGTCTGGCAGCGGCCCCGGTCCACCCCCGCGGCGATGCAATGCCCCTTGAGCCTCCAGAAGGCGGTGTGGTCCTTCGGGGGCCGGGTCTGGTGGCAGGCCGTGCAGGCGTCGCGCTGGTGGCACATCGAGCAGTCGTTGGCCGTGGCCTCGCCGCGGCCCTCCCGGGAACAGGCGCCATGCCGCTCCGTCCACAGCTGGGAGTGGTTCCCTGGCGGCGTGGTCCGGTCGAGCCGGGTGTGGCAGGTCGCGCAGGCGTTCTTCGCCGGCGCGTCCTTCTCGTGGCAGGCCGTGCAGGAGTCCATCCGCTGGAGCATCCCCGCGGGCAGGAGGCCCGTGTCCTTGGCTATCCCCTCGTGGCAGGCCGTGCAGGCGACCTTGCGGTCCGCGTGGGCCTTGTGGGAGAACTTGATCTCCTCGGACTGCCGGGTGAAGCGGCTCCAGCGCGGCGTCCCCGCCGCATCGAGATAGACCCCCACCTTCTTCTCGATCGGCTTGAGCGGATCCTTGTCCAAGTCCTCGTGGCAGTTCATGCAGAACTCCTTCGAGGGCATGCCGGCCTTCGCCTCCTTGTCGGCCGTTTCGTGGCAATCCGCGCAGCCCACGCCGCGCACGGTGTGGGCCTCGTGGTTGAACGGGCGGCGTTCCGGGCCTGCCGAGGGGAAGAAGGTCCGCACGATCGCGCAGGAGGCGAGGGCCCCGAAGGCGGCCAGGGTGAGGCCGAGGAGCAGGGCCGGCCTAAAACGCACGGCGGACCCCCACCTCGAGCATGCGGAAGCGGTCGACGTCGTTCTCCTCGAAGGAGAAACGCGCGTCGATGAAGGAGCCCTCCGCCAGCCGCAGGCGCAGCGAGGTGTAGACCAACCGCACCCTCTCGCGCTCCTCGCCCGTGAAGAGGTCGAGGGAGTACAGGGCGTAGGAAGTCCCGGCGCCCGCTTCGATCGCAGGATGGAGCGCCCAGCTCACATCGCCGCCCACCGTCCAGAAGTCGTCCGCCGTGGAGCGCCAGTAGTCCCCGGAGAGCGCGAACGAGACCCCGGAGACCGGCCAGCCGTCCGCGCGCGGCGTCACGTTCCAGCGCACGAACTCCCGGTTGTACACCCCCTCCTCCTCCTTCTTCACCAGCTCCCGGACCGTGGCCGAACTCTCAACGAAGAATCCGCCCCCCAGCGATTGCGAGGCCCGGAGCGACGCCTGCACGTAGGGCTCCAGGTCGATCAGGAAGAGGGAGTAGGGGTCGATCGCGTACGAGAGGGCCTGCTGCCGCTCGAAAAGATAGGTCGCCTGGGCCTCGAGCAGGAAGCCCCACCTCGCGAACCCCGCGGTGAGCCGGCCCGTCACGTCGCGGGAGGTGTCCTCCAGCCAGGTGTATCGGCCGCTCAGTCGATAGGGGCCCGCCCCCTGTTCTGCCGAAACGCCGAGGAGGTCGTCCTCGAAGGCCCCGAAGACGTTCTCGTCCTCGAGGTGCAGGTACTCCAGTCTGAGGCGGCCCCGTGACCAGGGGGTCGCTTCGACCCAACCGCCGTACATCAGGTCGTTCGCCGGAGAGGATTCGAAGAGGTTGACCGGCACCCCTCCGAACACCGCGACCGAAATCCGCTCGTGAAGATCAACCTGAGCAAGGCCCCCGTCCATGGGCACCGCCTCCGGGATTCCCTCCAAGGTCTGCCTTCCGCCCCTGAGCCGGAACCCCAGATTCATGTCCACATAGGCCGTGTACAAATGGCTCGTAGCATCATGCTGGTACGTATCATCCCGCGAACCGAAGACGTAGTACCCGCTCGTATCTGTCTGGCCGTCAAGGTCTTCTGAGAACCTAAGGCTGGCGCAGGCGCTGACGGCGTCCTTTTCGGGGTCTCCCCAGGACAGCGTCAGGTACTCGTAGAGGTCGGAGTCGGAGTCCCGGCCCGTCCAGCGGGCGCGATACTTGGCGGCCAGCGTCCCGTGGAGGGATTCCATCCACTTGGACTTGGGCTCCTCCGCCCGCACCGGGGGGACAGCCTGGGGGTCCTGCGCCAATAGCAGGACCAGGAGGAGAGACATGCGGCTCTACCACAGCAATAGCAAGGCCGCCCCCGCCTGACCTCACATTCGTCCCAACCGCGCGCACTTTTCCAGATCACTGCGGACTTTTCCTCGCACCCGCTTCCTTCCCCGAGGGGCGGAGCCTTGGCTGCCGACTTGCTCTCAGATCAGCGGAATTGCATGGAGACAGTCATGAAGCGATGGATCGGGTTGGCCATGGTCGCCTCCTTGGCGGCGTGCAAGGACAGCAGCGATGATGGGTTCGTGCCCATGGGGACGGGACCCCTTCTCCCCGTGGCTGTGGCGGGCGACGACCAGGAGGTCCTCGTCTCCGCCGTGCCTCTGGTCACCCTCAAAGGGGACAAGAGCCACGATCCCGCGTCCGCCACGCCCGTGACCTATCTCTGGACCCAGCTCTCCGGCACCCCGGTCACCCTCTCGAGCGTCACCGCGGCCAACCCCACCTTCACCGCCCCCGCGGCGACCGGCACTCTCCGGTTCCAGCTCGCCGTCTCCGGCGCCCAGGGGACCGACACCGACACCGTCGACGTGGTCGTCAAGAAGATCCTGGTGACCGCGCCGGATACCTGGTTCGTCGGCTACGGGAAGACCGTCATGATCACGTCCACGCCCACCGGCGGGAGCGCCTCCTACACCTACCAGTGGACCGGCACGGAGCCCTGGACAGGGGTGACCGGCGGGACCACCTCGGCGGGCCTGACCCTGACCACGCCGGCGCTCACGGACTTCCAGAATTTCCCCGACCGCGCCGAGGTCGCCGTCCTCGAGCGGACGACGCAGGGGCGCCTGCAGCTCACGATCATGGCCACCGACGTCGCCGACGTGACCGCCTTCGATTCCGACTTCGTCAACTTCAGCGCCGGCCCGTTCGCCGACTCGGTGGCGAACGAGAACGCGGCCCAGGGCGAGCCCGTCTTCCTGAACGGCGGCGCCACCACGACCGCCGGCGCGATCACCGCCTGGACCTGGAGCGGGATCAAGCCCACGGGGGCGGTGATCAGCTTCTTCAAGCCCGACAAGACCCCGCTCGCCGCAGACCCCCTCCAGCGCTTCGTCTACTTCGTCCCCGACCTGCCCGGGGCCTACGAGATCCAGGTGCTGCAGAACCCCGGCGGCATCACGAAGACCATCACGGTGCAGGCCGGGAAGTACGTGGGCGTCGGGAACCTGATCGGTAAGACGCCCGACCCCTTCAAGGGCGAGTGTGCCGCCTGCCACGCCGGGCAGCTCCCGTGGCTGGCCGACTTCGCCAATCCGTGGAAGCAGACGGGGCACGCCCGCATGTTCGAGCGGATCCTCGATCCGGCCGACCCCCTCAACGCCCCCAGCCAGGCCAAGGGCCACTGGAACGACGCCTTCAACTTCGGCTCGAACTACTCGATCGACTCCCGCACGCTGGGCTGGAGTCGGATCACGTC
>JAHFOZ010000430.1 GCA_023261405.1 Planctomycetota bacterium | reverse complement strand
AGGGGGCGCACGCCCCCCGGCCCATGCCCGACCTGACCAAGGCGAAGGCCGGCGACCTGCTCGCGCTGCTCAAGGATCCGAACCTGACGGTCCGCGTGAAGGCCGTCAACCAGCTCGTCGAACGCATCGGCCGCGAGGCGGTGGAGCCGGTCCGCGCGCTGGTCTCGGGCGGGGGCGACGCGCCCCAGAAGGCGCACGGCCTCTGGGTCCTCGAGCGGCTGGGGGCGCTGGACGAGGCGCTGGCCAGGAAGCTTGCGATCGATCCCGACCGGATGGTCCGGGTGCATGCCCTCAAGGCTTTTGCGGAGCGAAAGTCATGGACGTTCGAAGGGGGGTTCGCGAATTCGTGCCTGCGGGACGGGGACGCCTTCGTCCGTCGCGCCGCGGCAGAGGGGATGGCTCTCCACCCGGCGCGCGGGAACGTGAAGGCCCTGCTCGATCTTTGGGAGGCGACGCCCAGGGACGACACTCATCTCGTCTACACCGCGCGCCAAGCGTTGCGGGATCAGCTGCTCGCCCCGGGGATCCTCGAGTCGCTGGCAGGCTTTGAAGAGAAGGAGTGGCGCCGGATCGCGGAGGTCTGCCTGGGCGCGCGGACCTCGGAATCGTCAAAGTACCTGCTCTCCTGGCTCAAGGGCGGCTCGCCCGATGCGGGGACGATCTCCACCTACCTGCACCACGTGATCCGCTACTCCGATGCCGCGGGGCTCGTCGCAGCGGTCGATTACGCCCGGAGCCTGGGGAAGCGCCCGATCCGCGACCAGTCCGCGGCCCTCAAGGCGATCCAGAAGGCCATGCAGGAGCGCGGTGGAAAGCTGTCGGCCGAGATCCTAGACTGGGCCCTGGCGACGGTGAAGACCTCCATCGGGGGCCAGGACAAGGGGGCGACGCTGGAAGCCCTCGCGCTGGCCCGGGACCTTCGACTCACGGGGGCCGCTCCCGATGTGGCGGGACTGCTCGACAGCACGAAATCCGGGGAGCTCCGGGGGGCGTGCATCGAGACCCTTCCCCAGCTGGACGGCGGCAAGGCATTGCCCGCGCTTTCGAAGGTCATCTCCGACGAGGCGGAGAAACCCGACCTGCGCCTCAAGGCCTGCACGGCGCTCGGGACACTCAACACGCCGGAGGCCCGCGCGCGCCTGGTGGAGCTCCTGAAGACGACCCCCGCCCAGCTCGCGCTGCCGATCGCCTCGGGGCTCGCGGGAACCCGCGATGGCGCCGAGGCCCTCCTCGTGGCCGTGGCTGAGGGCAAGACCTCGCCTCGCGTCCTGCTCGACAAGGGGGTGAACGGCCGACTGAAGGCCAGCAAGGTGCCGCAGGTGGACGAGCGGGTCCGGAAGCTGACGGCGGACCTCCCCCCGGAGGACGAGCGCCTGAAGAAGCTCGTCGAGTCGCGACGTGCCGGCTTCGCCAAGGCCAAGCCCGACCCGGCCAAAGGCGCCGAGATTTTCACCAAGACCTGCGCCGGCTGCCACAAGATCGGCGGCAAGGGCAACAAGATCGGTCCGGAGCTCGACGGCGTCGGGCTCCGCGGCCTCGATCGTGTCCTCGAGGACATGCTCGACCCCAACCGCAACGTGGACCAGGCCTTCCGGGCCACGCTGATCAAGGCGAAGGACGGCCGCATCATCTCCGGCCTCGTCCTCCGGGAAGAGGGGCAGGTGGTCGTGATCGCCGAGGCCGCGGACAAGGAAACGAGGATCTCCGCCGCGGACATCGAGGACCGCAAGCTCTCGCAACTCTCCCCGATGCCCACGAACGTCACCGAGGCGCTGCCCGAGGCGGACTTCCATGACCTCGTGGCCTACCTGCTGTCCCAGCGACCCGCGAAATAGCGGCTACTTCCCCCACTCCTTGACAAGGGCGGACATCGCGTCGAGGGACAGGGGGCCGTCCGTGGCGACGACCCGGTAGCGCAGCACGAGAGGCTCCTTGGCCCTGAGCGTCAGGGCGGCCGGGGCCGTGACGCTGGGGTTCAGCATGCCGATGCCCTTTACGACGTGCCAGAGGGTCGGGGGATTCTTCGGGTGGTCGATCACTGCGGCGCCGGCAACCTTCCCGTCGGGGAGGGTCATGTTGAAGCCGTACCAGGCGGCGGCCGGCCAGTCTGATTTTGGATCGGTGTGCTTGGGGTCCTTGAGCTTCACCGGTCCATCGGGGCCGACGGTCTCGAGCTTTACGTCCTTGCGGGTGCGGAGGCAGAAGCCGCTGAAGGCCCACTGGGAGATCTTCATCTCCTCGGCGGCGGTGATGGTGTAGACGAGGTCGAGGACGTGGGCCGAGTCCACCTTGCGCACCGTGGCCTGGAGGTCTTCCGTCACGACGGCGACGTCCTCGGCCAGCCAGTCATTGCGCGCGCGGAAGGAACCGGCCTCTCCGCCCTTCAAGTCGGTCGCCTCCCGGTTGACGATCTTCCGCTTGTCCTTGGGGGCATGCTCCCCCCAGCCCCAGAAGTCGGCGTCCTTGGCGCCATGCATCTCCACCCAGGCGAGGAAGATGCCGCGGTGATGGGGATGGTCGCTCGGGGCCACGTCCGTCACGGAGATGCCGGAGGGCGTCGTCAAGGGATGGAAGTAGCAGGCGCCCTCGACGGCCAGCTTGCTGTCGGCGGGCTTCTCGAGCTGGTAGCGCAGGACTTCCGCGCCACCTGCCTTGACCACGATCGCGCCGGGGATTTTGTCCGTCGTCCAGGTCTGCGGCGGCGGGGGCGCGAGCAGGACGATCGCCGTCAGGACTCGGATCATTTCGTGTCCCCCTTGAGGGTGAACCGGTAGATCTGCCCTTTGTCGAAGGAACTCCAGTAGATCTCCCCGTCGCGGTCCATCCCGAACGTGGCGATCTGCTTGCCCGGATGGGTGAAGAGCAGCTTCGGGCCGGTGAGCGTCTTGCCGTCCCAGCGGAGGCCCCACATGTTCCCGCTGACGAAGTCGCCGTACAGGTAGACGCCGTCCAGGGCGGGCAGCTTCTTCCCCCGGTAGACCGCCCCGCCGGTCAGGGAGTTGGCCGGGCCGTGCGGGTGCTCGACGATGGGTTCCTCGAAGGTCTCCTTGCTCTCCCCCTTGAAGGGATGCTTCGACTCGCGGACGCTCCAGCCGTAGTTGGCACCCTTCCTGACGATGTTGATCTCCTCCCACTTGTCCTGGCCCACGTCGCCCGACCAGAGCTCGCCGGTCTTCCGGTCGAAGTGGTATCCCCAGGGATTGCGCCAGCCCGCGGACCAGATCTCCGGCAGCACTCCCTCCTTCTCCACGAAAGGATTGTCCCTGGGGATGGCGTAGGCCTTCCCTTCGTGGGAGCGGTCGACGTCGATGCGCAGAAACTTTCCGAGGAAGGTCTGCATGTTCTGCCCGTTGCCGTGCGGGTCGTTGGCCAACCCGCCGTCGCCCAGGCCGATGTAGAGGTAACCATCGGGACCGAACTGCAGGCCGCCCCCGTTGTGGTTCTCGTAAGGCTGGAGGATCTCCATCAGGGGCTTTTCGCTCTCGGATGAGATCTGGATGCGGTCCTTCGTCGTGGAGAACCGGGAGATGATGTTCCGGCGCTGCTCCTTGAGCTTGAGGCCCGGGTTGGGCCACGAGTATTGCAGATAGACGTAGCCGTTGGACGCGAACTTCGGGTGGAACGCGATTCCCAGGAGGCCTTCCTCCGCACCCCGGCTGAGGACCTTGGCGCTGATGTCGAGCGCCACGACGGGTTTCTCCGCATCGGGCTTGTTGTCGATGACCTGGACACGCCCGGGTTGCTCGAGGATGAAGAGACGGTCCGACCCGTCGCCGGGATGCGCGATGGCGACGGCCTTCGGGAAGCTGATCTTCGGGAAGGCCGGCTCGTAGCCCACCTCGGGGATCGAAGGCTCCTGGAGCAGTGCCAGGAGCAGGGACGCCGTCAGGGAGATCATGACAAGAGCCTCAATCAGGAGCGGCCAGCCCGTATCGCCCCCCAAGCTACAAGCTACAAGCTACGAGCCCGAACACATCATTACACGCCGGGTGGCTTCCACAGGTCTATCGGCCGCGCGGGCTGCTTGGTGAAGGGCAGCGTCACCTTTCGACCCGTCCCTGCGGATTCGTACGCGGCAAGGATCACCTCGAGCACCGCACGGCCGTCCTCGCCGGTCTCCTGCGGCTCGATGTCGCGCGCCACGCAATCCACGAAATGGGCGAATTCCTGGGGGAAGCCGTAGTTCCAGAGTTCCTCGTAGGCACAGAAGCTCCAGCCGCGCGTGGTCCCGGCCTTCTCGACCGCATAGGAGTAGCCCGTGTCCGAGTAGGCGAGGATGGAGTTGCCCTGGAGGAGGTCGGCATACGCGACGCCCGTCGAGCCATGGACTTCGGCGGTGTCGTCCATGCCGCCCTTCTTCGCCCAGCTCTCCTCCGCCATGCCGACGATCTCTCCGTCGGGCCCCTCGAACCGGATGATGACGATCGCGTTGTCCTCGCCCTGCGTGCGCCCCCTGTGGACGAAGGTCCCCATGTCGGCATAGACCGAAAGCGCCCGGGGCTTCCGGAGGGGCCCCACCTCGGCGAGGACATCCTCGTGACTCTGGGTCTGCGCCTCGTGCACCCGCCCGCCGCCACTCCCCTTCCCCGCCGGCTTGCCCAGCATCC
>JAHFOZ010000033.1:15983-19457 GCA_023261405.1 Planctomycetota bacterium | reverse complement strand
CATCAAGTCCCTCCTCTCGCAGGCCTCGAAGGGGCCCGCCACCGACGACCCCTTCTGGATGGAGGCGTACTGGACGCTTCTCTCCTCCGCGGCATGGTTCAAGAACCCCGCGGCGCTGGACGAACTGGCCGGCTTCATCCTGAAGAACAAGCAGAAGCCCGTGGGCCGCGACGCGATGTCCATGGTCCTCAACCGCGAGCAGAAGGAGCTCGTCCCCCTCTGCCTCAAGATCTTGAACGACGGACCTGAGGACCTCCGCATCATGGCGGCGGAGCACCTCGCCGCCGTGGGGGACCGTTCGGCCATCGAGCCGCTCCTGAAGGCGCTCAAGGCAAACCCCCCCGGCGAGCTCCGGAAGAAGATCGGGCGCGCCCTCTCTGCCGTCACCGGCCAGGACTACGGCGACAGCCTCACCAACTGGGAGGGCTGGTGGGGGGCCAACAAGGACAAGGACCTGCCCGCCGCCGGGGAGAAGAAGGAGAGCACCGGGACGGTCACCGACACCTTCGACCGCAGCCGCTCCACCGAGTTCGAGAAGCTGAAGAAGACCGGGAAGGTCCTCATCCTCCAGGCGGGCGACAAGTGCAAGTGCGGCAAGAACCACGACCTCGACAACATCGACAAGGTCACCACGAGGATGGGGCTCACGAGCGAGACCGTCAACAAGGTCGACTTCGAGAAGGACCTGACGCGCCGCCTCGACGACTACGTGGCGATCCTCGCGAACTGCACGTTCATCACCGAGCACTGCACGTGCCCGCTCTGCAAGCCCTCCAAGGTGGCCATCGCCGGCGCACGCGCGTTCCAGTGCGAGTGCCCCGAGAACAAGCACGACCCCGCGCGCTACGTCCTGGGCGAGAAGGCCATCGCGCGGGTCAAGCGCTACGTCGAGGGCGGCGGCTACCTCTTCGCCGAGGACTGGTGCCTGGAGGAGTGGGTCCAGAAGGCCTTCCCGGAGTTCGCCGGACCCGGCGCCGTGCGCAAAGGGGAGACGGTCTCCGTCTTCCCCAAGGCGGGCTCGGCCACCCATCCGTACCTCAAGAAGATCTTCTTCAAGCCCGCGCCCGAGCTCCGCGACACGATCACCGCCAACGATCTCCAGAAGATCGCCCAGACCTGGAAGATCGACAACGACTCGAAGACGATCAAGATCAAGGACCCGGCCAAGGTGACGGTGCTCCTCACCAGCCCGGAACTCGAGAAGAGCGGCGGCGACGACGCGGTGGCCATCACGTTCATCGTGGGCGCCAAGGAGGACAAGAAGCCCGCCGTCTCCACGTCGGGCGAGGTGCAGCAGGACCGCTCGAAGATGTCCGGGGGCCGCGTGCTCTACGTCCTCTCCCACTTCGGGAAGCAGGAGTCGCAGGACGACGAGTACTCGCTCCAGAACCTCCTGGTCAACTTCCTCGTCGAGGCCAACGAGCGCCGCGGAAGCTACGCGCCGAAGAAGTGACCCGGATCCGCCGGATCGTGCGCACCATCGCCGCGTAGTCGGGGTATGCTTCCACCGGCATGACTGTTCGCCGGCGCCGTATCCTGATCGGGGTCCTTTCCTTCCTCGCGGTCCTGCTCCTGATTTTCGGCCGCGCGGCGCTGCACCTCACGAGGACCGCGCTGACCGACCGCTCCGACCGGCGACCCATCCCCGCGGGCTCCGCCGACGATGCGAGCCGGCTCGAGGAGGCCGCCGTCGAGCGGATCGTCGACATCCCTTCCGACCCTGCCGATGCAGAACGCCAGCTCGTGGACCTCGTGCGGTCCGCGCGCGCCCGGGGGGTCCGCCTCTCGATCGCGGGGGCGCGCCACAGCCAGGGCGGGCACACGGTTGCACCCGGGGGCCTGGTGTTGAACATGCTCCCCTTCAAGGCCATGACCCTCGACGCGGAGAAGCGGCTCCTTCGCGTGCAGGCCGGGGCCCTCTGGTCCGACATCCTTCCGGTGCTCGACCGGCAGGGTCTCTCCGTGGCCGTGATGCAATCCGACAACAACTTCAGCGTCGGAGGCTCGCTCAGCGTGAACTGTCACGGCTGGGCGCACGACCGGCCCCCCATCGCCTCGACGGTTGAATCGCTCCGCGTCCTCACGGCCGAGGGGACGATCGTGACCTGCTCGCGGAACGAGCGGGCGGATCTCTTCACACACGTGCTGGGAGGGTACGGACTGTTCGGCGTCATCCTCGAGGCGGAGCTCCGCGTGGTCCCGAACGAACTCTGCACTCTTGAGCGGATTGAAACTCCCGTGGAGACCTACGTCACCACGCTGGGATCGATCGACGCGGCGGGCGGACCCCCGGCGATGCTCTACGGGAGGGTCTGCGTGGCGCCCGACCCATTTCTCACGAAGGCGATCATCACGGTCGCGCGGAGGGCGGCCGTCCAGCCGGTACCGCTCCCTCCCCTCCGGCCTTCCGAAACAGGCGGACTCGATCGGCTGGTCTTCCGCGGATCGGTCGGAAGCGGCTACGGGAAGGAACTTCGCTGGGATGCCGAGAAGCGCCTTCAACCGTGGTTGGATTCCCCGATCACGCGCAACCAGTTGTTGAACGGAAGCGTTGCCCTCTATGAGAATCGCTCCGATTCCACGACCGACATCGTCCACGAGTACTTCGTCCCGCCCGCCGCATTCCCCGCGTTCCTGGACCAGGTCCGCGAGATCGTGCCCAAGCATCCCGCGGACCTGCTCAACCTCACGGTCAGGGGCGTCCGCGCCGATCCCGACACCGTCCTCCGCTACGCCGACCGCGATCTCCTGGCCCTCGTCATGTACTTCAACCAGCCCCGGACCGCCGAGGGGGACCGGGCCCTGGTGCCGATGACGCAGGGCCTCATCGACGCAGCGCTGTCGCTCGGCGGCCGGTACTACCTTCCCTATCGCCTGCATGCGACGAAGGAGCAGTTCGCGGCCGCCTACCCGATGGGAGCAGCCTTCTTCGCGACGAAGCGCCGCTTCGACCCTTCGGAGCTCTTCCAGAACCGCTTCTACTCGACGTACGGACGCTGAGTCACTCAAGACTCCCGGACCATGCGCCGCGCCGCCTCGACGACGTCCGCCGCCTTCGGCAGGAAGGCGTGCTCGAGGGGGGGCGAGTAGGGCACCGGGGTGTCGGGCGCCGCCACGCGGACGACCGGCGCCTCCAGCGTCCAGAGCGCCTTCTCCGCGAGCAGCGCTGCGAGTTCCGCCCCCACGCCGCCCCGCCGGGTGTCCTCGTGCAGGATCATGGCCCGGTGCGTCTTCTCCACCGAACTCAGGATCAGCGCCTCGTCCATCGGAACCAGCGAGCGCAAGTCCACCACCTCGAGACCGATCCCCTCGCGCGCCAGGAAATCCGCCGCCTCGAGCGCCGTCCAGACCATCGCCCCGTAGGTCAGGAGCGTAACGTCCTTCCCCTCCCGCCTCACGACCCCACTCCCGATCGGCACCTCGAAATCGCCCAGAGGGACCTGCTCGCGAAGATCGGGACGGAACAGGCCATAG
>JAHFOZ010000033.1:0-15973 GCA_023261405.1 Planctomycetota bacterium | reverse complement strand
AAGATCACCGGGTTGTTGTCGCGCATCGCCGCCGTGAGGAGACCCTTCGCGTCGGAAGGCGTCGAGGGGGCCACGATCTTCCAGCCGGGGACGCGCAGGAACCAGGCCTCGGGACATTGGGAGTGAAAGGGCCCGCCGCCGAGGAGCTTCGCCCCCGTGCCGGTGGCGCCGCCGTAGGGAAGCCGGACCACCATCGGGACCGCGCGGCCGTAGCGCCAGTGGACCTTCGCGGCATTGTTGACCAGCGCGTTGAAGCCGCAGGCCAGGAAGTCGGCGAACTGCATCTCCACCACCGGGCGCAGGCCCGCGAGCGCCGCGCCCACCGCGGCGCCGACGATCGCGCCCTCCGCCAGCGGCGCGTTCAGGCAGCGCTCCCCGCCGAACTGCTTCGCCAGCCCCCGCGTCACCCCGAAGGCCCCGCCGTAGCGCCCCCCCACGTCCTCGCCCATGACAAAGACTCGCGGGTCACGCTCCATCTCCTCCACCAGCGCCTGACGCACCGCCTCGTCGTAGGACATCGGGCGGCGAATCGACGGCTCCGCCGCCGGCGCGGGATCGACTCGCGCCGCGAAGACCCGGTCGGCCGTGTCTTCCGGCCCCGGCCACGGCGCCGTCTCGGCCGCGCGCCCCGCCTCCTCCACCCGTCTCGCCGCCGTGCCGGCGATCTCCGCGACCTTCGCGTCGTCGAGCAAGCCCTCCTTCCGGAGACGCTCCCCGTAGAGCGCGATCGGGTCCGCCTTCTCCCAGCGCGCCGCCTCCGCCTCGATCTCGTAGCCCTTCATCCCCGGCGTGCCGTGAAAGCGGTCGTCGTCGTGGTGCGCATGCCCCGCGCGACGGTAGGTCACGAGCTCGAGGAGCGCCGGGCCCTTCCCCGCGCGCGCCCGCTCCGCCGCCCACGCCGAGGCCGCGGCCACCGCATCCGGGTCGTTGCCGAACACCGTGACGCCCGGGATGCCGTAGCCGGCCGCCTTGAGCGCGAACCTCGGCGCCGCCGTCTGCTCCCGCCAGTGGGTTCCGAGCGCCCAGTGGTTGTTCTCCACGACAAAGATCACGCCCAGCCGGTGCGCCGCCGCGAGGTTCACCGACTCGTGCCACTCGCCGAGCGAGGTGCCGCCCTCCCCCATGATCGAGAGGAAAGCGCGGTCCTCCTTCCGGAGCTTCGCGGCCCAGGCCATCCCGACCAGCGTCTGCGTCCCGATCGCCAGCGGCGCGGCCGGGGGGAGCACGCCTTTCGAAAGGTCCCCCGTGTGCAGGTCGCGGCCGTCCATCGGCGTGCCCTTCTTGCCCGTCTGGACAAGCACGACGGACGCGGGATCGTCGGTGTACATGAGAAGCACCGGGAGCCCGCGGATGAGGGGGCACGCGATATCCCCCGTCTCCTTCCCCCGGCGGAGCCGGAGCGCGAGACCCACGGCCGCTTCCTGCCCCCTCGCACGGAATCCCTTCTGCGGCGAAGGATGCCCTTCCCACGCGATCGTGCGCTCCTGGAAAAGCCGCTTGAGCAGGTCGTCCAGGGCGCGCGTGAGGACCATCGTCCGGTACATCTCCAGCCGCTCCGCCGCCGTGAGCGAGGCCTGGATCGCCTGCCGCCGGAAGAAACCCTCGAGGAGCGCGAGCAGGGCCTCGCGCGTCCATCCCGCCGCCTCGCCCACGGTGGCGGAAGGGTGCAGGGGCCGGTCCGGCGCGCGGCAGGCCGCCCGGACCGCGCCCTCGAGGATCGCCAGCGCCTCGGCGGAGGAGCCCGGCTTCCGCGCGATTTCCTGCCCCGCCGGGAGAAGGAAGGGGCACTCGAGGGCGAGGAAGTCGACCAGGGCGGAGGCGTCGAACGAAGAGGGAGTCGACCCGGGCATCGCGCCCACTATAACTCCCGTTCCCGACCGACGGAACTCTTCATTGACGCGCGGCGTGCAAGCTGATACAGGGATTGATCCATTGACGATTGCGCCATTGAGCCATTGAAGGGTCTCCCCCTAGCCCCCCAGGGGGGAAGCGCCGCGGGCCGATTCCTGAAGGGAGCACGATGACCTGGAAGGCGCTCCTCCTCGCGGCTGCGGCGCTCGCCGGCGCGGCGCCGGCCCAAGCCGGCAAGGCCCTCATCTGGGCGCGCGGCGCCGACTCCACCACGATGGACCCGGCCGAGGTGGAGTGGGGCGAAGACGCCAAGATCACCCAGAACGTCTTCGAGCCGCTGGTCTCGTTCCGGCACGACTCCGTGGAGCTCGAGGGCCGGCTCGCCACGGCGTGGACGGTCTCCGCCGACGGGATGTCGATGACGGTCGACCTCCGGGATGGCGTCACGTTCCACGACGGCACGCCGTTCAACGCGGAGGCGGTGGTCTTCACGTTCAACCGCCTCACCGACGCGAAGCACCCGCAGCGCCCCAGAGTCGCCCCTTACGCCTCCAACTTCTCGGACCTCTCGAAGGTCGAGGCCGTCGGCCCCCGGCGCGTCCTCTTCACCCTGAAGACTTCCAGCGCCGTCTTCCTCCACAACCTCACGCTCTTCGGCGCGTGCATCGTCTCCCCCGAGGCCGTGAAGAAGCATGGCGAGAAGTTCGCCCTTAATCCCTCGGGCACGGGCCCCTACCGGCTGGCCCGCTGGGACCGGGACGTGCGCATCGTGCTCGACCGCTTCGACGGCTACTGGGGGCCGAAGCCCGCCGTGGGACGGGTGATCGTGGTGCCCGTCAATTCGCCTCAGACCGCCATCGAGAAGCTGAAGAAGGGCGAGGTCCATGTCGTGGACCACCCGACGCTCGCGGACGCGAAACCGCTCCAGGAACACGCCGCCACGAAAATGGACTTCGAGACCTCGATGAACGTCTGCTACCTCGGATTCAATCTGAAGAAGGCGCCGTACAACAACCCGGACTTCCGCCGCGCCGTGTCCCTGGCCATCGACCGGAAGGCCCTGAACGCCGTGGCCTATTACGACCTCGCCGAGCCCGCCTCGAACGTGGTGCCGCCCGCCATCTGGAGGGACACGGCCCCCACCCCCGCCTACGAGTACGACCCCGCAAAGGCGAGGGAACTCCTCGCCCGGGCGGGCCTGGCCTCGCACAAGGTGGAACTCATCCACATGACCTTCTCGCGCCCCTACGTGCCGGAACCCCAGCGCGTGGCGGAGACGATCAAGGACCAGCTGGAGAAGATCGGCCTCGAGGTCAGGCTCACCGGCTACGACAAGGCGGCCTACACGCTCAAGACCCGGGAGGAAAGCCACCCCATGTATCTCCAGGGGTGGAGCGCAGACCTCCCGGTGCCCGACAACTTCCTCTACCCCCTCCTCCACGGCGACAACGCGGGCGACCTGAACGGCTCGTTCTTCAACGACGCGGAGTTCAACGCCGCGGTGAAGGCGGCGCAGTCGGAACGGGATCCGGGGAAGGCGCGCTCTCTCTATACGAAGGCCTACGAGCGCTACCGCGCGGAACTGCCCACGATCCCCCTCGTCCACGTGAAGCAGCTCATCGCCCTCTCGAAGCGGGTGGACTACAACATGCACCCGATCGAGTACCGGTTCTTCATTGCGACCTTGAGGGAATGAGCCCGAGCCGTTCATGAACCACCAAGACACAATGACACCAGGAAGATCGGGCGGCGGCTTCCTGATCCCGTTCTGCGGCGGGGGGGGGGGGGACCTCACGGGCAAGGACCCGGACCACCTCATCGAGAAACGGCGTTCCCCGGCTCTGTTCCGGCCGTTGGGTGCCTTGGTGCCTTTGTGGTGAAGGATCCCGCGCACCCCAGTCCAGCCCGGCCGCGCGATGACCGCGTACGTCCTCCGGCGGCTGCTCCTCCTGCCCGTGGTCCTCTGGGCCGTCTCGCTCGTGGTCTTCGTCCTGATGCGCGTCGTGCCCGGCGACCCCACGGTGTCGATCCTCGGAGAGAAGGCGAAGGAGGCCGACCGGAAGGCTTTGCGCGAGCGGATGGGGCTCGACAAGCCCCTCCCCGTCCAGTACGCAATCTACCTGGGAAAGCTCCTCCAGGGGGACCTTGGGCGGCCGTACAAGGCGGCGGGGGACACGGTGGCACAGGAGATCCGCCGGCGGCTCCCGCCCACCATCGAGCTCACCCTGGCGGCCATGGCGATCGCCGTCCTGGGGGGCCTGGCGCTCGGGATCTTCTCGGCCGTCTATAAGAACACCTGGGTCGACTACCTCTCGATGTCCGTGGCGCTCGCGGGCGTCTCGGTGCCCATCTTCTGGCTGGGGCTGCTCCTCATCCTCGCGTTCGGGCGCTTCCTGCCGATCGGGGGCAACCTCGGCGTGGAGTTCTTCCTGGAGCCGCGCACCGGCTTCGTGATCCTCGACGCGGCCCTCGCGGGAGAAGGGGAGATGTTCCGGGACGCCCTCCTGCACCTCCTCATGCCCGCCGTGGCGCTCGCCACCATCCCCCTGGCGATGACGGCCCGGATCACGCGCGCCTCGATGCTCGAGGTCCTGGGCAGCGACTACATCCGGACCGCGCGCGCCAAGGGGGCCGCGCCCTGGAGGGTCATCACGCGCCACGCGCTCCGGAACGCGCTCATCCCGATCGTCACGCTCGTGGGCCTCGAGTTCGGCTACCTCCTGGGAGGCGCCGTCCTCACCGAGACGGTCTTCGACTGGCCCGGGATGGGTACCTACATCCTCCACTCGGTGCAGAACACGGAGCACGAGTCGATCGGCGGCGCGGTGCTCGTCCTGTCCTCGACGTTCGTGGTCGTCAATCTCGCGGTGGACCTCCTCTACGCGTTCATCGATCCCCGGGTGCGGTACGGACACGCGTAAGCTCAGGGTCCTGGCGCGCCACCGGGCGTCCATGGCGGGCCTGGGGCTCATGACGTTCTTCGCCCTGCTGGCGGGGACGATCGGCTGGGCAAGCCCGTACGACCCCGTGCGCATCCCGGACGGGGACCTCGCCGCTCTCAAGCTGGCGCCTCCCTCCTCCTCGCACTGGCTGGGGACGGACCACGCGGGGCGCGACCTCTTTACGAGGGTCTTCTTCGCGGCGCGGGTGTCGCTCTTCATCGGCGCGGCCTGCACGGCCTTCTCGCTCGTGCTCGGGCTGCCGCTGGGGGCGGCGGCGGGCTACTTCGGGGGGTGGGCGGACCAGGGGGTCTCGAGGGCCCTGGACGTCCTGCTCTCCTTTCCCTCGATCCTCCTGGCGATCGCGATCGCGGCCTCGATGGGGGCCGGGCTCGGGACGGTGGTCCTGGCTGTGGGGATCGTGGGCGTGCCCCAGTTCGCCCGCCAGGTGCGGGCGAGCGTGTTGACGCTCCGCGAGCAGGACTTCGTGACCGCGAGCCGCGCCCTGGGCGCGGGCCACGGGCGCATCCTGTTCCTGGACATCCTGCCGAACGCCCTGGGGCCGATCATCGTGCTGGCGACCCTGGGCGTGGGTACCTCCATCCTCATGGCGGCCGGCCTTTCGTTCATCGGACTCGGCGTGGAGGCCGGGACGCCCGAGTGGGGCCTCATGCTCCGGGAGGGCTACCGCGACCGGACCCTCTCTCCCTGGCCGGCGCTCTTCTCGGGCCTGGCGATCTCTCTCTCGGTCCTGGGGTTCAACCTCTTCGGCGACGGCCTTCGGGACGCGCTGGACCCCCGGTCCACGGAAGTCCGCTGATCTTTCTTTTCAACGGGTACTACGAAACGGTGTCTCAGTATGGGCGGGAATGACGTACAATCTGGCAGGCTGATCATGCACATTGGAATTCCGGCGCCATGACCGATACCGGAAAGTTCCGGGCCCTCAAGGACTTCACCGAGCGACGTCCGCGCGAGAAGGCCGTTGACTTCCCCAAGCTCATCGAGGAGCTCAAGGCCCTCAAGATCCGCTGCCTCCAATTGGAGCACGTCCGCATCGACGAGAAACTGCCCGAGGCTGTGGCCAACGCGATGAAGACCGCCGAGCGGCGCACCCGCGCGACGAGCCCCGAGGAACTCCTCCGCGTCCAGCAGGAGGCGCGCCGCTTCGCGGAGGCCGACGCCGAGTCCTCCAAGGCCCTCTTCAGCGCGCGCTACGAGAAGCTCGACGTCGCGCTGCTCGCGCTCGCCGACTACGTCCACATCATGGGGGCGGCGGAGGAGACCCAGGCGGCCCTGGCCGCGCGCGAGGCGAAGGCTCGGGAGAACGAGGCGGAGGCCGCCCGGAAGCTCCTGCAGGCGGAGGAGTGTTCCGCGCGGGAGGCGCGACTCGCGGCTGAACGCGAGGGCCGCCAGAGGGATCTGGACCGGCGCCTCGCGAACCTGGACATCGTCGGCCGCGCGGCCGAACTCGACCTGCTCCGGGAGGACCTGGAGGGCAAGCTCAAGGCCTACGAGGGGGAGATGGCGGGGATCGTGCGCCAGCGCGAAGAGCTGAACCTGGACTTCGACAAGCTGGGCGAAAAGCGTGCGGAGCTGGACGCGGAAGCGGAGATGCTCCAGGAGGAGCGTAAACGCGTCAAGGGAGAGAAGCAGGATCTGGCCCGCGCCGTGGCCCGCGACATGTCGGCGGCGTTCGAGAAGTTCATCGTCCAGAACCTCTCTCCCGGAGAGCCGCGCGGGCCGAAGTAGCCGCGGCGGCCCCCGTCCGCGCCCCCCACAAGGCCTCCGGGACGGGCATCACCGAGAGCCTCCCCATCGGGCCACGGCGTCAGCGCTCCAGCTCGTCGCGGAGCAGGTCGATGGCCCGCTCCGTTCCGCGGGCCCCGCGGAACGTGCGCAGGAGGCGGCGCGCCTTGCCCACCGTCTTGGGGCGGTGTGAGGCGTCCGCATCCCGGAGGTTGTGCAGCGTGTCGGCGACCTTGCAGAGCTTCGCGCCGAGCGGCGCGCGGGCGAGCCGCGCGAAGTAGTCGCGCTCCCGGCGCGCCTCGGGGAGCCTCTTGTCCTTGGTCAGGGAGGACACCATCTCCGCGACGCGACGCCCGAAGCGCCCTTCGACGTCGTCATAGTCGGTGTTCGTATCCTCGATGGTGTCGTGGAGGAGGGCGGCCACGAGGACCTCGGGATCCTTGACGCCCAATTCGTCGCGGAGGATCCGCATCACGGCCCGGGGATGCTCCACGTACGGGGTCACGCCGTCCCGTCGGAACTGGTGCCGGTGCCGGTGCTCGGCGAAGGCCTCGGCCCGGGGGACGAGCGGTGGATCCTGCACGCCCCCGGATACCACGGTTTCCGGACGGGGTCAATACTTTCCGGACGAGGTGCATCCCGGCGCCATCCTGCGGTACAATGCTGAGCATGCTTGAACCCGCCCCGGGCTCGGCGGCATCCGAACCCGCCCTCGCGGTGCCCGCCGGCGGGCTGCTGGGGCTCCTGGGCCAGATCCGCATGGTCGTGGCCCAGCTCAAGCTCTACCCCAAGGACAGTCCCCAGGTGGTCAAGGTGGCGGGGACCCTCTACGAGAATCTCGCCGCGCACCTGGAAGACGTGCCCCGCCTCGATCTGGGTGCCACTCCCGATGGCCTCCTCGTGGACGGAAAGGCGTACCTCCCCAAGGACCCCGTGGCCGCCACGCTCGCCGCCTCGCTCGTGACCGCGCTGCAGGAGGCCCGTGTCCGCGGGATCTCCATCCACCGCGGCGTGGGATCCGGGGAACTCGTCACCTTCCTCCATGCCTTTGCCCAGAAGTTCTGGGAGGAACAGGACGGGAAGGAAGTCAACCGCCGCCTCCATGAAGCGGGAGTCGAGAAAATCACCGTGGACGAGGTGCAGTACGTGGCCGTCGGGAAGGAGGACCTTGTCCTCCGGGACGCCTCCCAGAAACTCCGGGATCAGGGCCTGAACGTCGAGGACTTCATCCAGACCGTCGATCTGGGGATCGAGGCGGCGGCAGACTCCGGCACCTGCGCCGAGGCGCGGATGGCGGTGCTGAAGAAGGTCCTCGAGCAGGACCCGTCGCTCCTGCGGAGACTCCAGGGCTCCGACTCGCCCGCCGCCCGCCTCGAGGATGCCCTTTGCTCCCTGCCCTTCGAGACGCTCCGGGAGGCCCTGGGCCGGGTCTCCGAGGCGGCCCGGGCGGCGCCCCCCGAGACGGCCAATCTGCTCCGCGAGATCGGCCGCTCGCTCGTGGGGGGTCTCAAGAACAACGCGCGGCTCATCGGCCCCATGCGCGAGGCCCTCTCGGCGTCCTCCCCCGATCTCATCCCGGACTGGATGCGGACCGGGGACGCGCCCGGCGAGGCGCCTGCCGTCCATCGCACCAACACCATCCTCCAGTTCCGCCCGGCGCTCCAGGCGGAGGCGCTGGGTCGCGAAGGCGTCGACCTCATCAGGGAACTCCAGGCGCTTGGCCGCAGGGACCTCTCGGACAAGGTCTTCGCGGTCCTGGGCGCCGGTCTGGGGGACTCCTCTCAGCAGAGGCGACGCCAGGCGGCCGCCTCGCTCCTGGCCCTCGAGGGTTCGATCGACTCCTGCGTCGACCCCGCCCTGCGGGAGCGCTTCGAATCCCAGCTCCGCAAGAACCTGGAGTCCGAGAAGGACCCATTGACCTACACCAAGATGGCCGAACTGGCCTCCTTCATGGCCGATTCCCGCCTGAAACAGGGCCGCGTCAACGAGGCCCTCAAGATCCTGGACATCCTCAAGAAACACTCGATGGTCAAGGACGCCGCGTTCCCCGAACGCTCAAGCCTCGTCCGGCCCTCGCTCGAGAGGGTCACCTCGGGGCCGGGTTACAAGCAGGTGGCCGAGTCCATGAAAGGGGCCGACCCCGTCGAGGACGGCCTCGTGAAGGCCCTTGACGCGGCGGCGCTCACCTACATGGTCAACCAGGTCAAGAACATCGAGGGGCATGCGGAGCGGGCCCGCCTCGCCGAGACCATCGCGGGCATGGGCCTGGAGGCGGCCCGTCATCTGGTGGCTGAGGTCCGCCGGACCACCGTCCCCTCGGAGGCCCTGCGCCTCCTCGAGATCCTCCCCACCGCCCTGACCCCTGAAATGGCTGAGGAGACCCTCACCGAGCTGCTCCGCCACCCGGTGACCACCGTGCGCCGCCGCGCCGCGCGCCTTCTGGCGGAGCACAACTTCACGCGGAGCGGCGAAGTCCTCGCCGAGGCGCTCCGGGCGGAGAAGGACCCCGCCAGCCGCGCTGCCTTCGCCGAAGCCCTCGCGGTCCTTGGCAACGACTCGGCCGTATCGACCCTCACGGAGGCCCTCGCCTCCCGCAACGAGCCGGACATGATCCGCATCGTCTGCTGCGCGGCCCTGGGCCGGATCGGCAACGAGGCGGCGGTGCCGGTCCTGGCCGGCCTGGTCTCGCGCGGGCCCCGCGGGCTCACGCGGATGTTCCGCGCCCAGGCCTCCCCCACCGTCCGCATGGCCGCCGTCCAGGCGCTTGCAGTCTTCTTCAACCACGCGGAGGCCAAGGCCGCCATCACCGAGGCCTCCGAGGACGAAGACGCGGGCGTGAGGAGCCTCGCGCTCAAGATGCTGCTCTTCCCCGCGCAGAGACCCACCAGGGGAGCTCCCCTTCCCTCCAAGCCGGAGGCCACCCCGGCGCCGCGCGAGACGGCCCGCCTGCGCGAGGCCCTGCCGGTGGAGCCCGTCCCGGAGGCGGTCAAGGCAGCCCCGGCGAAACTCAGCGGCTCCCTCGCCGAGGTCGCCATCGACCAGATATGCCAGCTGATCGGCAGCTCCGGGAAGACCGGGCTCCTGCTGCTGAAATTCGAAGGCTCCGAAGCCAGGATCTACTTCAATTCGGGGGACATCACCGCCGTGGATTTCAACAACAGACGCGACCAGGAGGCCTTCAACAGCTTCATCCGCCTCAAGAACGGACATTTCATCTTCCAGCCAGGCGAGCAACCCGCCCAGAAAAGAGTCCGGATTCCCGTACACCATGCTCTGCTCGAAGCCTTCCGCGTCGCAGACGAATCAGAAAAACGAAAAATGGCATAATGCATACAATTGCCTGGAGTTGTAAGCATTATGCGACACAAAGTGTTTCTTGAAATTGCTATTCGTAAGTAACTGTAGATAAACATCTTACATTATACGTAGCATCCCAGGTTGGCCCTCCAATTGCTCAAGTTCATATCGAGGGCCACACTATGAACATGGCGGGCACCAGCAGGAGATTCGCGCCGAATCCGACCCCTGAGCGACCTGAGGTCCAGGACGAGACCGCGAAGATCGTCGACGAGATCCGGGGAATCCTCCGCGCACACCGCGAGCAAGAACTGAACCGCCTCGAGGCGCGGATGAAATCCGAGGAGGAGGCCGTCCTCAAGAGCGCCGACCGCCAGATCCGCGCCTCCACTCTGACCGATGCGATGCGGCAGCAGAACGAGGCCCGCTGGGCGATCGATATCGGACACGAGGAGGAGCGCAAGATGCTCGCGGCCCGGTTCCAGAAGCTGGAAGCCGGGCTCCAGCTCCTCCAGACCCGCGCCCAGGCCGGGGTCGGGGCCGAGGAGACGAGGAGCATGCTCGTCTTGCGCGAACAGCAGCTCGTGCGGGAGATCGACGAGATGACCCCCGCGCGCCAGGCCCTGGCGGAGGAGAAAGAGAAGATCGAGCGGGAGCGCAGGCAGTTCGAGGGCGCCAAGGCGATCTACGCGCAGAAGTGGAAGGAGGTCGAGGAGCAGCTCGCCAACACGGACCTCTTGGATCGCATGGCCCGGCAGTCCGCCGCAGAGCGTGACCTCGAGGCGCGCACGAAGGCGTTCGAGGTCGCGATGCAGGAGCTCGTGAAACGCCGCACCGAGCTCGACGGGGACTGCGAGGCGCTGGGGCAGAAGCGGGTCGAGCTGGACGCGGAGACGGAATTCCACGACGCGAAACGCCGGGAGCTCAAGGAGGCCGAGCAGGCGATGGGCGAGAAGGTGGGGCGTGACATCGCGGCCGCGTTCGAGACCTTCGTGATGGGCCTTGTCCGCAGGGAGCCGGCCCCCGTGAAGCCGGTGGACGCCGTGCCCGACATCCCCGCGCGGAAGCTCCGACGGCCGGTCTAGAATCCCGGGTTCGGTGCTGAGCCGCAGAAGTTCGGGGCGCGGTGGGCCCCCGGGGCCAACGGGTCCCGGACTTGCGAGTCGAAGCGCTCAGATGAGCTCGATCTCGAGCCCGAGGCCCCGGTTGCGCGCCTCCCCGTACACCCCTCGCGCCAGCGCCAGGTCCTGGACCGCCAGGCCCGTCGAGTCGAACACCGTGATCTCCATCCCCTCGCGCCCCTTCTTGAGTCCCGCCACGATCTCCCCCAGCGTCCCATAGACCTGCTCGCGCCGGTAGGAGCCCTCGTGGATGGGCACGTTGACCTCGCCGCTCTCAAACCCCTGGGCGAGGTCGTCGAGAACCACCCGGGCGTCGTGGAGGATCCGCGGGTCCAGTTCCTGCTTGCCGGGCGCGTCGGCTCCCATGGCGTTGATGTGCGTGGAGATGCCCACGTAGCTCCGGAAAACCACGGGCGACCGCGACGGCGTGGAGGTGCAGACGATGTCACAGCTCGCGGCCTGGTCCGCGCTGGCGGCGACCCCGCCCGCCTCCCGCGCGAAATTCCCCGCGGCTTCCGCCGAGACATCGAAGGCGATCGCCCGGAACTCGGGGAAGGCGGCCCGGTGCGCGGCGAGCATCATGCGCGCCTGCGCGCCGCAGCCGACGAAGCCCACGGTCCGGGGCGCCCTCACGGCCAGATGGCGCGAAGCCACCGCGGCGGCGGCCCCCGTGCGGAATCCGGTGAGCAGGGTGGCGTCCATCACGGACAGGGGGACGGCCGTGTCCGGGTCGCTGAGGATGTAGGTCCCCATCACGGCAGGCAGCCCGTGCCGCTCCGGATTCTTCGGGTGCATGTTGATCCACTTGACCCCCGCGGCGCCGTCGAGGTACGCCGGCATGGCCCGGAAATCGCCGCCGTGCTTCTCGAGCGGAAGGTAGAGCTTGGGGGGCATGATCGCCTCGCCGCGGCCGTGCGCGGCGAACGCCGCCTCGACCGTGGGGATCGCCATGTCCATCGTGAGGATCCTCCCCACGTCCGCCCGCGTGAGGATGAGCGTTTTCATCCGAAACGGTGTAACATGCGGCCGGAGGGAGCGTCAACAGCTTGGATAGAGTGGCGCACGACGCGAAGAAGTTCCTGTTCGTCTCCCGGCAGGCCCTCATCCACGACCTGGCCATCCAGGTGCAGCAGGAGGGACACTCCGTCCGCTACGCCGTCCTCTCCCGGGCCGACCGTGACGTGGCCGACGGCTGGCTCGAGAAGGTGGACTCCTGGGAGGAGCACAAGGACTGGGCGGACCTGATCGTCTTCGACGACAACGATTTCGGCGACGCCTGCGAGCGGCTGCGCCGCGAGGGCCGGCTCGTGGTGGGGGGCACGAAGTACGCCGACCGCCTCGAGGACGACCGCGACTTCGGGCAGGCGGAGATGAAGGCCGCAGGGCTGACCACCCTGCCCTGCTGGGACTTCGAGTCGTTCGACGCGGCGATCGAGTTCATCCGGAAGAACCCCGAGCGCTACGTGGTGAAGCCCAACGGCAAGGCCCAGAACGACAAGGTGCTCTCGTTCGTGGGCCAGGAGGAGGACGGCCGCGACCTGCTCCTCATGCTGGAGCGCTACAAGAAGGGCTGGGGCGCGAAGATCCGGAGCTTCCAGCTGCAGAAATTTGTCACGGGAGTCGAGGTGGCGGTGGGCGCCTTCTTCAACGGGAAGGATTTCGTCCTCCCGGCCCTGGTCAATTTCGAGCACAAGCGGATGTTCAACGACGACATCGGCCCGAGCACCGGCGAGATGGGGACGAGCGCCTTCTGGTCGGGCGAGAACCGCCTCTTCCGGGAGACGCTGGCCCGCATGCGGGACCGGCTCCAGGGCTACGCGGGCTACTTCGACATCAACTGCATCGTGAACGCCCGGGGGATCTTCCCCCTCGAGTTCACGAGCCGCTTCGGGTATCCGACGATCAACCTCCAGGTGGAGGGCGTCCTTTCGAAGTGGGGGGAGTTCCTCTGGGCCCTCGCGAAGGGCGAGCCCTTCGACCTGCGCACGAAGCGTGGCTTCCAGGTGGCCGTGGTCGTGGCGGTCCCTCCCTTCCCCTTCGTGGACCCCGACGCCTTCCGGAAGTACTCCGAGGACGCGGTGGTCCTCTTCAAGAAGGAGATCAAGGAGGGCCTCCACCCCTGCGACGTCAAGCTCGTGGACGGCGACTGGCGGCTCGCAGGAAACTCGGGATACGCGCTCGTGGTCACGGGGTCGGGTCCCACAATGGAGGACGCCCGCCGCGAGGCCTACAACCGGGTGAGGAACATCCTGATCCCGAACATGTTCTACCGCACGGACATCGGCGAGCGCTGGACGCGGGACGGCGACCTGCTGCAGACCTGGGGCTATCTTTCCTAGGGCCGGCCCATGATACGCTGCGGCACCTGCGGGGCCACGAATGCGTCGGGGCTGCAGGTCTGCGCCCGCTGCGCCGGCGCGCTCGACCCGCTGGCCGTCACCCCGGGTGAGGAGGAGGAGGCCCTCCGTTCTCTTCGCGAAGGGGAACGCCTGAAGGACCGCCGCAAGGCCCACGCCTGCACCGGCGCAATCACGTTCCTCCTCCTCAACCTCCTCGTCGGCCTGCCCTCGAGCCTGCTCCCCTGGAACCTCGTCCTGAACGCCCTCACGAGCATGGTCTTCGGCCTGCCCGTGGGCTGGCTCATCAGCAGGCTGGGTGGCGGGCCATGGCGCGGGGCGTTCATCTCCATGGCGACGTTCATCGCCGCCCGCATCGTGCTGGGTCTCCCCTCGCTCCTGGGAAGCGGGACGATGGGCGGGGTGCTCTTTGCGGCCGCGATCTGGGGCCTCGGGGGCGTCATCCCCGGCCTCATCATCGGATACCACGTCAAGGACGACGCGTAGCGCGCCGGCGGGAAGGATCTAAGTTTGTCCAACCTGATTCGTGATCACGGATATCGCCGCCAGGACGCGAAGACACCAAGCCCCCCTCCAGCGACTTTGTGTCTTGGTGCCTTGGTGGTTTGAACCTGGCCGGCGTTCCAGGGTGGACTCACCTACTCGAAGTCCTTGAGACTCCAGGAGTCCAGGTTCGGGGGCGGCGCCTGGCCGACGATGCGGGCGCGCACGGTCGTCGCCATGGACTGGGGATCTTTCGCCTTCTCGAGCACCATGAGCGCTCCGCACGAGGGGCACTGCGCCTGTTTGCCGATATGTTCGTGCCCCACGAAAAGCTGCTGGCCGCAGGTGCAGAGCAGCGGCTGCATCGTGTCGACCGGGCGGGTGGGCGCGGGCGCCGGGGGCGGCGCGCGCTTCGGAGCGGCCACCTCCACGCGACGGATCACGGTGGTGAGGGACTGGGGGTCACGCACCTTCTCGAATCGGAGCGTCTTCCCGCAGGCGGGGCATTTCACGTCCTTGCCAGTATGCTCGGGGCGCACCAGCACCGGCGCCCCGCAGGGGCACTTCTGCCCGGCGGCCCCGGCGGGGGGAGGCGGGGTCTTGGGGCCCGGGAAGCTGATCGCCGGCTTTCCCTTCGCGCCCCTGGAGGCCGTGAACCGCGTCCCGCACGCGGGGCAATTCCGCTCGGTGCCGAGCATGCGCTCTTCCACATCGAGCAGCGTCCCGCAGCGGCAGCGGACCTCCACCAGCCTCGACCTGGCCCGCGTTTCACCCAACCGCGATATCCTCCTGCCGTATGGAGTATACCTCAGGGACGGGGCGAGCGGGGGCCCCCGCCCCATTGCTGGGGCTTGGGGTAGAGCCGGAGGAGTTCCTTCTTCAGGTACTCGAACGCCTCCCGGGGGGAATCCACGATGCGGATGAGCTTCAGGTCGCCGGGGCTGATCGTGCCCCAGCGCAGCAGGGCGTCGAGGTTGAAGAAGTCCTTCCAGAACTTCTTCCCGTACAGGACGATCGGCAGCGGCCGCCCGATCTTGCGCGTCTGGACGAGCGTGAGGCATTCGAACATCTCGTCCATCGTCCCGAAGCCCCCCGGGAAGACCACGAGCGCGCAGGCGAGATAGACGAACCAGAGCTTGCGCATGAAGAAGTAGTGAAACTCGAAGAGCAGTTCCGGGGTGATGAACGGGTTCGGCCGCTCCTCCGAGGGAAGGCTGATCGAGAGGCCGATCGTCATCCCGCGCGCCCGCTCCGTCGCCCCGCGGTTGGCCGCCTCCATGATTCCCGGCCCGCCGCCGGAGCAGATCACGAAGCGGTTTCCCTGCCCGAGCGACTTGGCCCACTGGGTGATCATCGAGGAGAGTTCCGCCGCCTCCTCGTAGTAGATCGAGAGCTTGATGTCCGCCTCGAGCTTCGTCAGGCGTCGGCGCAGGTCCTTGGGTACTTTGGCGCCGCACTTCTTCTTTTCCTCGAGGGCCGCCTCGTACTCCGTGCGCACCGCCACGGGGGGCCGCGCCCGCGCCGAGCCGAAGAGCACGACCGTCTCGCGCACCCCCTGCCGCATGAACCGCTGCAGCGGCTCCAGGTACTCCGAGAGGATCCTCAGCGTCCGCGCGTCGTGGCTCTTGAGGAAGCCTGAATTGAGATAGGCCTTCGACACCCGGGCGTGGTCCTTGTACTCGTGCGAACCATTCATCTCGTCAGGCATCCATTTCCTCCAGATCCCTCAGGGCCTCGCGGACCAGGGGACCGACCGTTTTCCCGCCGAAATCGAAGCGGAGCCCCGCCGCGGCGAAGAGTTTCGGGAGCGGCCGCGTCCAGCCCAGCGCCTCGGCGGCGCGGTACTTCGCGATGGCCTTGCGGCGGTCGCGCTTGGCGTTCCGCCACACCTGCAGGGCCCCCGTCTGCGCGATCCCGTACTCGATGTAGTAGAACGGCACCGTGAACGGATGAAGCTGCCGGTGCCAGGAAAACCCCAGCGCCTCCTCGTGGCCCGACCAGTCCTCGCCGCCGCCCAGCCGGCGCCGCAGGTCCACCCAGGCGGACCGGCGCTCCCAGCGCGTGTGCCGCGGATGGGTGTAGACCCAGTGCTGGAAGGCGTCGATCGTGGCCACCCACGGGTACGTCGTGAGCAGGTCCTCAAGATGGTGCGCCCGCGCGCGTTCCGCGTCCGCCT
>JAHFOZ010000429.1 GCA_023261405.1 Planctomycetota bacterium | reverse complement strand
GAACGTCCTGCTCTCGTTCTACCCCAAGGACGACACGGGGGGCTGAACGAAGCAGGCCGAGGCGCTGCGGGACAGCGTGAAGACGTTCGAGGAGAAGGACTGCGTCGTCCTGGGCGTGTCGATGGACCCCGTGGACTCCCACAAGAAATGGTGCGAGAAGATCAAGCTCCCGTACGACCTGCTGGCCGACACGGAAAAGACGGTACACAAGGCCTACGGGTTCGACGCCAAGGCGCGCGCCTTCTTCCTCATCGACAAGAAGGGGACGATCGTCTTCGCCAACCGGAAGTACGACTTGAAGCCGGACTCCTTCAAGGCGCTCCTCGACGCGGTCGGCACGCTGGCGAAGTAGTGTCAACAAAAACGTTAGCGGAGTAGCCGCGCGTCACAGTTGGTTCAATATTGACTCCCCACCCGTCCTCCCCTATTATTCTCCAAGTTCGGGCGATCGGGAGGCGGGCGAGCCTTCAGCCCGAGAGGGAGCGGTGATGTTCTCGGACCAGGAGCGGGAGTTCGCCCGGCTTGCGGTCGAGCATCACTATCTCACCCACGGGCAGCTCAAGGCCCTTCAGTCCTCCTGCCGTCCGGGAGAGCCCCTCGATGCGACCCTGGTGGCCCACGGATACCTGACCCGCGAAGAGGCGGACGAACTCGCGAGCCTGACCACCCGCAGCCTCCCGGTGATGCCCGCTCCGCCTCCCCCTCCCGAGGAGACGCCCCGTCCCGCCTTCGCCGTTCCCGGCTACGCGATCCAGCGCCTCCTGTCCAGGAATGCCCAGTCCATCCTCCACGCCGCCGTGCGGGAGTCGGACGGCACGGAGGTCGCGCTCAAGGTCCTCACGAAGGGCCCGCTCGAGCGGTACCTCTCCCGGGCGGAAGAGGCCAGGACCCTGCACCACCCCAACATCGTGAAGGTCCTCGAGGCGGGAAGAATCGGCCCCGCGGTCTACATCGCCTCGGAGTTCGCCCATTCCGTCTCCCTGCGCGACCACGTGACCGGGACGATGCGCCTCGGCCTCGGGGAGGCGATCGCCATCCTCAAGCAGGTGGCCGCGGCGCTGGCGGAGGCGCACCACTGGAGGCTGCTCCACGGCAACCTGAAGGCGGAGAACGTCCTCGTGACCGAGGCGCGCGAGGTCAGCGTGACGGACTTCGGCCTCGCCCCGCCCCTCTTCCAGGTCGGAGTGCGCCTCGCGCGCGTCATGGCCCCCGAGGCCTGGCAGGGCCCGTCCGAGCCCGCGAGCGACCTCTACTCCTGCGGCATCCTCTGGTTCCACATGCTCACCGGCGAGTGGCCCTTCGACGGCCAGACCGTGGAGGAGGTCCGCGACCTGCACCTGAACAAGCCCGCGCCGCTCCTCTGCCGACGCGTGCCCGGGCTCCCGCCCGCCGCCGAGAAGCTCCTTTCGCGCCTGACGAGCAAGGTCCCCGCCCTCCGCCACGCCGGCGCTCCCGATCTCATCCGCGAGCTCGACGTGCTCGAGGCCGCCGTCCCGGTCAGCGATGAGTAAATCACCGTTGATCGCCCCGGAGTATTAGTGGAGAATGCCCGCCTCGATGAACCGAAAAATCAGGCTCGACTGCGAAGGCAAGACCGCCCCCGAGGTGCTCCAGGGTCTGGTCCTGGAGTTCAAGACCCCGAAGAACGGCCGGCGCGTCATCCTGCTGGTGGAGAACGTCGGGAAGATCAACGACTCGCTCCCTCGCCTCCTCCGCCAGGTGCTGGACTTTTTCCACGAGCGCGAGATCCAGGCGGCCATCGTCGATCCCACCGGCTGTGCCGACACCCTCTTCCGCACGCTGGGGGGCAGCGTCCACGTGCAGGTGTGCCGGAGCGAGTCGGAAGTCCTGTCGCCCATGGACATCCTGGTGGTCGAGGACACCCCGGACAGCCTGGACTTCGTGCGCACGCTCCTGGAGACGGCCGGCCACCGTGTCGCGACAGCCACCACGGGCGCCGAGGCCATCCGAGCCTGCGAGTCCCGCTCCTTCGATCTCGTGCTCCTGGACATGGTGCTCCCCGACACCGACGGCATGGCCGTGGCCACGCGCCTCGCCGGACGCAAGGTCCCGCTGATCGCCATGTCCGCCTACCTCGACCGCTGGACCCCCGGCGACTTCCGCCGCGCCGGCTTCAAGCGCGAGCTCCGCAAACCCTTCAAGGTGGCCGACCTCCTCGCGGCCCTTGTGGTGAGCCCACATTGATTCGCCGGGTTGGTCCGCCGCCGGACAACCCAGCGGATCAGGGTAGTCGACCCCCCCGGGGCCCGGGCCCGCAGCCACCCGCGACACCCGCTATACTAAGTCCGCAGCCATGAAACCCGGCATCCGCCGTCTAATGGGAGCGGGCCGATAGCGGCCCCGGAAACCACTTTCGATGAGGCTGATCGCGCTCGCATTCGCCCTGGTCCTCGCGCAGGGACAGGAGCCGCTCAAGGTCGACAAGCCCACCCCGTTCACGGTCCGCCTCCAGCACTGCTTCCCCAAGCCCCTCGCCGGCGCCTGGCAGCCCTACGTGCTCGAGGTCACCAACGGGCTCGGGCGGGACGTCGAGGCGCTCATCCGCCTGGAGGACGAGGGCACGCAGACGGCGGTGACGCGGCGCGAAACCGTGACCAAGGGCGCGAGCAAGCGGATCTTCCTCCACCTCCCGCTGGGATCCCTGGGGGCCTATCCTCAGATGCTCCAGCCCAGGGTCACGGTCAGCGAGGCCGGGGGCCGGCTCCTCGCCCCCGTCGCCAAGGCCTTCGCCCCCCAGGGCAACTCCGACCCGAAGGATTTCCACCTCGGCCTGCTCTCCGGGGACAAGGGGTCGGACGACGACTTCCACTTCCCCAGGCAATTCAGCGGCGCGGCCGTGCAGCTGGCCCGCCTCACGCCCTCGACGCTGCCCGACCGCTGGGTCGGGCTGGCCGGCCTGGACCTGCTGGTGCTCCACGACGCGCCGCTCGACGAACTCACCACGGCCCAGCAGCAGGCCATCGCGGACTACGTCCGCCAGGGCGGCACCGTGGCGCTCTCCCCCGGCGCGACCCGCAACTGGCTCGGCCACCCCGCCCTCGCCCAGTTCGTCAAGATCAAGCCCGGCCCCACGTCCGAGCGGACCGGCCTGCCGGTCCTCGAGGCGCTCCACGGACGCTTCGCCTCGCGCGAGCGATTCCTATTCCACGCGATCGAGAACGGCAAGCCCTTTTCCCGGGCGATCGACGACCGCTCCCTGCTGACGTTCGAGGCGGGATTCGGCCGCGTCTTCGCCCTCCCGTTCGACCTGCGTCGCGCGCCGTTCGAGGGCTGGAGCGGGCTCACGGGCCTCTGGACCTCGATCCTCGGCGAAACGCCCCGGCGCTTCCGCCGCGACCACGAGACGGAGACCTCGCTGGGCGGCGACCCGGTATCGCGCATGAACTTCTACCGGTCCATGATGTCCCAGATCAACACCTATCCCCCGTTCCTCCTCCTCGTCGCGCTCTCGGCGGTCTTCCTCACCGTGGTGGGACCGCTCAACTACCTCGCCCTGCGGCGCCTGGGGATGTCGCTCCTCGTGGTCGTCACCGTCCCGGTCCTCTCGCTGGGCTTCCTGGGCGTGGTGCTCGGCATCGGATACATCCTCAAGGGGACGTCCACGGTGACCTTCTCGGTGCGCCTCCTCTCGGCGGAGTCGGGGGGCGACTGCGCGCGGGAGACCCACCTCTTCACGCTCTTCTCCCCGTCCACCCGCACCTACGAGGTGTCGCTGGGAGCGGGGACCTACGCCTTCCCGACCGGGAGAGTCGGACGGGAGGACGAGAATTACGGGATCAATTACTGGCGCGGGCGCGAGGCGGCCGAGCGGGTGGAGATGGACCAGTCGGCCATCTTCCGGTTCCGGAACGTGGGCGTCGGCCAGTGGGAGACCTGGAACGCCGAGGGGCGCGCGCTGCGCGACCTGGGCGGCGGCGTGACCTTCCAGGCGGCGGGCGGGGGGCTTCGGATCACGAACGGCTCACCCTGCACGATCGCGCGCGGCCTTTACTGCTCCGTCGGACGCGGAGGGTACGCCTCGCCCTTCGGCGAGGTCGCCCCCGGCCAGACGCTGGAGCTGCCGCTGGACCCGAACTCCTGGAACCCCGTGGCGGACCTGGGGTTCGCGCCGGGCTCCTTCCAGGCGCTCCTCCTGGAGCCCCAGTTCGCCCGGATGCGGAACCTCCAGCAGGCCTCCGACGTCAGGAAGCAGCAGACCTTCCTCCTCTGCCTCGTGAAGGAGGCCAAGCCCGCGGTGGAGATCGACGCGCGCAGCTCGGGCCAGAGCGCCTCGCTCACGCTGCTCCAGGTGAGGGGCGAAGGACGATGATCGAGGTCCTCAACCTCTCGAAGCACTACGACGGCTTCTGGGCCGTGAAGGGAATCAGCTTCACCATCCCGGACCGGGACATCTTCGGCTTCATCGGGCCCAACGGCGCCGGGAAGACCACGACGATCCGGATCATGGCGACGCTGCTCGACCCGACGTCGGGCACGATCCTCGTGGACGGGAAGAGCGTGGTCTCCCAGCCCGAGGAGGTGCGGAGGTTGATCGGCTTCATGCCCGACAACTTCGGGGTCTACGAGCGGATCACGGTGTGGGAGTACCTGGATTTCTTCG
>JAHFOZ010000428.1 GCA_023261405.1 Planctomycetota bacterium | reverse complement strand
TCCGCCCGCGGCCGGACTGGAAGCGCCGAAAGACGCTATCCCACTCGAAGCGAAGGGATTGCCCTCGGCCGCTGCGGCGGCCGGGCAATCCCTGCTCTCCTCAAGGCGGATCGATCCAGGTCCGCTTCCTTCGCGGGAAGGAGACGGTCGAGGCCACCCTGTGTGCCCGGAAAGTGGCCCGGTTCCGCAACTCCGCGCATCGTCGGGAGGTTTAGGAAGGGGGAGCGGGGCATCCCCCGGAGGGACCATGCCAGGGCTGGAGCCTGCAGGGACGCCGACCGTGCATCAGGAGAAGCCCCGTCGCCGCGATTTCCTCGCCGCCTGCGCCGCGCTCGCAGGGGGGTGCGCCGTCCCGCAGGAGCCCGCGAGGAAGGCATCGAAGATTCTCCTCCGGTCCTCCTGGCAGACCGTCAACATCGGCGACATCGCCCACACGCCCGGGATGCTGCGACTTCTCGAGGAGCACCTGCCGGGGGCTCAGGTCACGCTCTGGCCGAACCGCCTCTCGGCCGGCGTGGAGAAGATGCTCCAGACCCGGTTTCCCTGGCTCAAGATCGCCGCGACACCGGAGACGCAGAAGGCCGCGATGGAGGGGTGCGATTTCTGCCTGCACGGCTCCGGGCCCGGCCTGGTGGGCGCGGCCGAGATGAAGACCTGGCAGGCCACCGGAAAGCCTTATGGATTCGGCGGCGTCACGCTGAGCGACGCCGAGATCAAGAGCCAGCGCGCCCTGCTCGCCGGCGCCAAGTTCGTCTTCTGCAGGGACACGAACTCGCTCCAGGCGCTCAAGGCCGGCGGCTTCGAGGGGCCCCTCGCGGAGTTCGGCCCGGACGCGACCTTCTTCCTGGAGCTCCGCGACGACGTGAAGGCCGACGCGTTCCTCCGCGAGCAGAAGCTCGGGGCGGGGGAGTTCGCCTGCTTCGTCCCGCGTCTCCGGTACACGCCCTACTGGAAGGAGGGCCGGAAGATGGCGCCTGAGGAGATCGCGCGGCGGGAGGGCATCAACGAGAAGCACGGTGAGGCCGACCACGCGAAGCTGCGCGCTGCGATCGTCGCCTGGGTGAAGGAGACGGGCCGGAAGGCGCTGCTCTGCCCGGAGATGACCTACGCGGTTGAGCTTCTGCGGCCGCTCCTCTTCGATCCGCTGCCTGAGGAGGTGAAGCCGAAGGTGGTCGTGCGCCCCTCCTACTGGCTCACGGACGAGGCCGCTTCGACCTACGCGCGGGCCGCGGCGGTCGTCAGCCTTGAGATGCACTCGCCGATCATCGCGGTGGCGAACGGGACGCCGGCCATCCATCTGCGGCAGCCGACCGACACGCGCAAGGGCCAGATGTGGCGCGACGTGGGGCTCTCCGACTGGATCTTCGAGATCGACGAGTCCTCCGGGGAGGACATCGCCGCCCGGCTGCTCGCGCTCCACCGGGCGCCCGAAAGGACGAAGGGGGCCGTGGCGAAGGCCCGCGCCATGACGGCCGCCCGCGGGAAGGCGATGATGCAGGCGCTCGTCGCAAACCTGTGAGTCACTTCGGGACGAACTGGACCCCGTCCACGACGACGTAGCCGTCGGTCCCCTCTGTCGTGACCTCGACCACGGCGGTGCCGGCGAAGTCCCAGGTCCCGAGCGACACGAACAGCCTGTCGATGGGAGGCTCCTTCCGCTGGTCGACCTTCACCTCGGCCGTGCCGCCCGCGTGGGTGACGCGGACCGGCACGTTGGTGGCGCGGTTCGCGTGATGCGGGCAGGCGAGCCGGACCTCGTAGCGGCCGGGTTTGGGGAGGCCGAGTTCCCACCGCGCCTTCTTGACCCCCTTGCCGGCATTGTCGTCGTGCCGGTAGCCGCTGCCGAGGAAGCGCGGATGGACGCGGCTCTCCTTCCACTCGCCTTCGAACTTTCCCTGGCCGTCGTCCACGACGAGGCCGGGCAGCGACTTCGGGTCCACGGCCCCGGCGGCCGATGGGGCGCGCGCCTGCTCGAGGACCTGTCCGTCGGCGAGCAGCCGCTCGCGCAGCTTTGCATAGGGCAGGTCCTGGACCGGCTTGTCCATCTCCATCGCCATCACCGCCGCCGTGGCTGCCGACTGGCCCAGGATCATGAAGACCGGCTCCATGCGGATCGAGCCGAACGCCATGTGCGAACTGGAGACGCAGACCGGCACGAGGAGATTGGCGCACTGGCCGCGCTTCGGGACCAGCGAGCCGTAGGAGACCTCGTAGGGGCGGGGGACGCCGACGCCGATGTCGCCCTCGTTCTGCACGTTCCCCTCCGGAGTGACGTAGCGGCGCACGTTGTGGGAGTCGACGGTGTAGGAGCCCATCCCCACGGACTCGGGCGTCTCCCTCGTGTCGAGGCAGTCGTGCTCGGTCATGACGTAGACGCCGATCATGCGCCGCGCCTCGCGCACGTAGATCTGGCGCGGCCAGCCGCCGTTGTCCTTGAATTCGTCCTTCGCCAGGCCCCACCCGGACATCTGCGTGCGCACGTCGTCGGGCACGCGCGGGTCGTTGGCCAGGAAGTGCATGAGCCCCTTCTGGTAGCGCTCGTGCTCCTTCAGGATTTCGCGGCGGCGCTCGTAGGAGGCCTCGGGGTAGTCGTAGTTCATCCCGATGTTGTCCGTGCTGAAGGGCCCGTGATTGTTCGTGTCGGTCTTCCGGTTGGGGACCCTGTCGAACTTTCCGAACGCCTCGCGCCAGCCGGTCTCGAGCACGCGGGCGAGAAGTTCGTACTGCTTCGGGTCGTAGCCCTCCGGTTTGGGGAAGGGGATCCTGTTCTCAGGATGGTCCGTGAGGCACATGCGGTAGCAGTAGGCCTGGATGCACTTGTCCGCAGCGCCCTTTTCGCCGGGCGGGTCGGTGGAGATCCGGGGGAGGATTCCGCTCTTGGGGTCTCCCGGGACGACGTAGGCGGAGACGGGCTTCTTGAACCAGTGGCCGTGGTGGAGCACGCCCACCTGGTTCCCGTTCCACGCCTCGCCGTAGACGCTGTTGGCTTCGCGCCCGACGTGGAAGTCCACGCCGGCGGCGGCCATGAGGTCGCCCTCGTAGGTCGCGTCGATGAACATGCGGCCGGCATAGACGGCGCCGTCGAGCGTGGCGATCGAGACGATCCGCCCGCCTCCCAGCTTCACGCCCCTCGCGCGGTCGAGCCAGCGGTCGCGGTGGACGGGGATCTTGAATTCGCGGACGAAGTCCTCGAAGACGTTCTCCGCGACGTGGGGCTCGAAGATCCACTGGGTGCGGTTCTCGCCGTCGATCGCCGGGGTTCCCTGTCCCTTGTTGCCGAACTGCTCGCGCTTCTGCCAGGTCCAGGCGTCATCGCCCTGGTAGTGCAGGTAGACGCGGTGGTAGAAGTCGCGCGAGAGGCCGCCGATGACCGCCTTGTTGCCCGTGTCGGTGAACCCGAGGCCGCCGCTCGAGAGGCCGCCGAGGTGCTGGTCGGGACAGACGATGACGGCGCTGCGGCCCATCTTCTTTGCCTGGACGGCGGCGATCACGCCCGCGGAAGTGCCGCCGTAGACGACGAGGTCCCAGGTCTCCTGGGCCGGGGGACAGGCGCCCGCGAGGAGCGTGAGCGCGAGGATCGGCTTCAAGGGCATCATGGGAAGGAGGCTAGTTCAGGGGAGCGAGCGAGGTCAAGGGAAACAGACCCGGAAGGGGCGGCCGGACCGTACTAATGTCGATGCATCTCATCGGGGTGGCCGCCCTCCTGCTCGGGCAGGCGGCGGAATGGCCGGTCTTCCGTGGGCCGGCCGGCGACGGCGTTGCGGCCGCGGACGCAGATCCACCGCTGGAGTGGGGCGAATCGAAGAACGTCGCGTGGAAGGCGGCGCTCCCGGGGCGCGGGCGCTCGTCCCCCGTGATCCTCGGCGGCCGGATCTTCGTGACGGCCGCGCGCGAGCAGGGGGTGCAGCGGAAGCGGATCGGGCCCGACGACATGCAGACGGCCGAGCACGTCACGCTGCTCGCCCTGGCGCTCGACCGGGCGAGCGGGAAGCTCCTGTGGGAGACGACGCTCCGCGAGATCGACGCCCCCGAGCCGGTGCACTGGCTGAACAGCTGGGCCACGCCCACGCCCGCCGTGCAGGCGGGCCGGTTCTTCTGCGACTTCGGCGGGTGCGGAACGTGGTGTCTTGATCCGGAGACCGGGAAGATCGTCTGGGAGAAGCGCCTCCCGCTCGATTCGCAGGTCGGTCCCGGGAGTTCGCTGGGCTTGCACGGGAATCTCCTGCTCATGGTACGCGACGGTCGCGAGGCTCAGTACGTCGCGGCGCTGGACGTCAAGAACGGAGACATGGTCTGGAAGACCGAACGGCCGCCGGTCAAGACGGGCAGCCCGAACACGCGGAAATCCTTCTCGTCGCCGGTCGTCATCGACGCGGGCGGCAGTAAGCAGGTGATCGCCCCGGGTCCCCATTGGGTGGCCGCCTACGATCCGGCCATGGGGAAGGAGCTCTGGCGTTTCCGGCACGGGGAGGGGTTCTCGATCGGCAGCGCCCCGGTCGCGGGCCAGGGCTTGATCTTCGCGGGCTCGGGGTGTCACAAGCCGAATCTGCTGGCCATCCGGCCCGACGGGCAGGGGGACGTGACGGAGACGCATCTCGCCTGGCGCGCGCAGACGGGGGTCCCGGTGATGTCC
>JAHFOZ010000032.1 GCA_023261405.1 Planctomycetota bacterium | reverse complement strand
GGGTCGCGGTGAACCATGTGTGGGCCGCGCTCTTCGGCCAGGGTCTCGTGCGCACTCCCAACGACTTCGGCGTGCGGGGCGAGCGGCCCACGCACCCGGAGCTCCTGGACTGGCTGGCCACGGAGTTCCCGCGCCGCTCCTGGAGCTTGAAGTCGCTCATCCGGCTGATCGCGACCTCGGCGACCTACCGGCAGTCGTCGCGCCACCGCCCGGAGCTTGCGGCGAAGGACGCGCAGAACCTGCTCCTCCACCGGCAGAACCGCTTCCGCGTGGAGGCGGAGATCATCCGCGACCTGACGCTCGCGGCGAGCGGGCTGCTCTCGAAAAAGATCGGCGGCCCGAGCGTCTTCCCGCCGATGCCGGCGGACGTGGCGGCGCTCTCCTACGCCAACAATTTCAAGTGGAACACGTCGAAGGGAGAGGACCGCTACCGGCGCGGCCTCTACACGTATTTCAAGCGCACGACGCCCTACCCGAACCTCACCACGTTCGACTGCCCGGACTCGAACACGACGTGCGTCCAGCGACGGGCCTCGAACACGCCGCTCCAGGCGCTCACCACGCTCAACAACGAGTCCTTCTCCGAGGCGGCGCAGGCGCTGGCGCGCCGGGTTCTGGCCCTCCCGGGCGCCGACGAGACGCGTCTCGGGGCGGCCTTCCGCCTCTGCGTGGCCCGCGCGCCGCAGCCGGGCGAGACGGCGCGGCTGGCCGCCCTGCTCGAGAAGAGCCGCGCGTGGTATCGCGCCCATCCGGAGGAGGCCCGGAAGCTGGCGGGCAGCCCGCCGGAGGGCGTGGCCGCCGAGGAGACGGCGGCGTGGACGGCCACGTCGCGGATCGTCCTCAATCTCGACGAGTTCATCACGAGGGAATGACCTCCATGGATCCACTTCAGGAAGCCCGGCGCCTCACTCGGCGCGAGTACCTGGCCACGTCCGCGAGCGGGATCGGCTCGCTGGCCGCGGCCGCGCTCCTGGCGCAGCGGGGCGTGCTGGCGCAGGACGCGGCGAGCCCCATGGCGCCGAGGATCTCCCACTTCGCCCCGAAGGCGAAGCGCTGCATCGCCTTCTTCCTGGAAGGCGCGCCGAGCCACATCGACCTCTTCGACCCCAAGCCCAAGCTGAACGAGCTCGACGGCCAGAAGCTGCCCGAATCGATGATCAAGAACGTGCGCTTCGCCTTCATCCAGAAGGACAGCGTGAAGCTCATGGGTTCGAAGCGCGTCTTCCGGAAGCACGGGCAGTGCGGGATGGAGCTCTCCGACTTCCTGCCGCACCTGGGCTCCGTGGCGGACGACGTACTGCTCGTCCGCTCGATGCACACCGACCAGTTCAACCACCATCCCGGGCAGCTCATGATGCAGTGCGGGCGTCCCACCTTCGGGCTGCCCTGCATGGGGTCCTGGATCACGTACGGGCTGGGCAGCGAGTCGCGGAACCTGCCGGGCTACGTCGTGCTGAACTCCGGCCGCGGGAACAGCGCAGGGTCCACGATCTGGCAGAGCGGCTTCCTGCCCTCCACCTACAGCGGCGTCCTCTTCCGGAACAAGGGCGAGCCGGTGCTCGATCTCGCCAACCCGCCCGGACTCCCGCCCGAGCTCCAGCGCGAGGGCCTCGACGCGCTCCGCGACCTCAACCGCGCGCGCTACGAGCACGTGCACGACCCCGAGATCGCCAGCCGCATCGCAAGCTACGAGCTGGCCTTCCGCATGCAGTCGGCCGCCCCGGAGCTGATCGACCTTTCGGACGAGCCCAGGCACGTCCGGGACATGTACGGCGTGGACCGCGACGATCCGCCGCTCAAGGGCGACCGGACGGGCGGCCCGAACCAGTACCGCTCGTTCGCGGCCAACTGCCTCCTCGCGCGGCGGCTTGTCGAGCGCGGGGTGCGCTTCGTGAACCTGATCCACGCCTCGTGGGACCATCACTCGAACCTGGACAACGAGCTGGCCTTCAACGCCGGGATGGCGGACCAGCCGGCCGCGGCGCTCGTGCGCGACCTTAAGCAGCGAGGAATGCTCGACGAGACGCTCGTGATCTGGCTCGCGGAGTTCGGACGGACGCCGCTGGGCGAGAACCGCCCCGGCTTCAAGGAGGTCTCGGGCCGCGACCACCATCCCTTCGGCTTCTCGATCTGGATGGCCGGCGGCGGCATCCGGGGCGGCCAGGTCTACGGCGAGACGGACGAGATCGGCTGGGGCATCGTGAAGGACCCGGTGCACATCAACGACCTGCACGCGACGCTGCTGCACCTCTTCGGCCTGGACCACCTGCGCCTGACCCACCGCTTCCAGGGCCGCGACTTCCGCCTCACGGACGTCGCCGGCAAGGTCGTGGAGAAGTGGCTGGCGTGACGGGCCCGGCGTTTCAAACCAGGGACATCAGCGCTTTCTCGCGGCTTCCCGAAGTGTTATCATGCAGTTCGTGACCGACCGCGAACGGAAAGAGCGGGATTGGCTGGCGCGAGAGGTGGCCTCGGCGGCCGCTCTGACCGACGCCGACCGCATCCGCATCCTCCGGGACCTCCTCCGCACGGTCGACGCCATCCGGAGCACCAAATCACCGGATGAACTCCTTCGGGAGGAGGAAGTGCGCCGACATCTGGAGGATCTTCCGGCCCGCCGGCGCTATGAGGCCCTAGCGGATCGACTGGGATGAGTCTCGCGGGTCTCGTCGATGCCATCCACTGGCTCGAAGGGGTCTTCGACCGCACCCAGCTCAAGCGATCGTACGGTGGCGCCATCGCGTACAACTACTACGGTCCACCCCGGCTTACCCAGGACGTCGATGTCCTGGCCCTCGTTCCCGACACGAAGATCCCCGTGCTTGTGGAGGAATTCGCGTCCGCGGGGTGCCGGCATGGAGACCCGGACTCGCAACCCCTGGAACTCCGCCCCGTGCTGGACGACCTGCGAAGCAAGGCCCACTTCGCCGTCTTCATCTGTCGTGGGATCCGCACCGAACTCTTCGTGCCCTGGCACCCCTTCCATCTCCGGGTCCTGGAACGCAGCCCCGAGCGGGATCTCGAAGGCCGCAAGCTTCGGATCCATGCGCCCGAAGACTTGATCGTGTTCAAGAAAATCTTCGACCGCCCCAAGGACATCGGTGATATCAAGGCCATCCTCATGGCACAGAAGGGCAAGCTCGATCTCCAACGCCTCAGGGGCGACGCGAAGGAGCTCCTGACCGACGAGAGTTTCGGGGAACTCGATACCCTCATCGCCGGGTTCGGCTAGGGTCCTGCCCCGGGCCATCCGGGAGGATCGGCGATGCCCTGTTCCGCGATCAGCGATTCGACCCCCATCCCGAGATGAACAGGCTCCCTGACTTCGGCGGGACGTGTCTAGCCGAACACCTTCCGGAACAACTCGAGACTCTTCGGGACCCCCGACTCCGCCGGGTCCTTGCCTTCGAACTCCAGCGAGACGTAGCCCTTGTAGGCGGCCTTCCGGAGGATCGTCGCGACTCGGTCGTAGTCGATGTCGAGGGTGTACCACTCGCCGCCGCCGTGGTAGGTCTTGGCCTGGACGAGCACCGCGTGGGGCGCCATGCGCTCCATCTGCTCGTACATGTCCTCGAGGAAGTTGCCCGTGTCGAGCGTCACCTTGAGCCAGGGGGACTTGATCGCGTCGTGGATGCGCAGCACGCCGGCGGCCGTGCGGCCGAGGCCCCAGTGGTTCTCGAGGCCCATCGTCACGCCGCACTCCTCGGCGCGCGGGAGGCATTGCTCGATCGCGTCGATCACCCACTTGAAGCCCTCGTCCTCGGTGCGGCCCTCAGGGACGGGCTCGATCCCCTTGTTGGCCATCAGGGCGTCGAAGGAGCGGATCGTCCCCCAGCGGCCGGTGTTGAGCCGGAGCGTCGGGATCCCCATCCTATAGGCCAGCTCGATGCAGTGCTGCGTGTGGCTCACGTGCTTCCTCCGCAGGTCCGCGTCCGGCGTCACGAAGCCCTGGTGGATGGAGAACCCCATGAGGTCGAGCCCGTTGACGAAGGCCCGGCGCTTGAGGTCCTGGAGATAGGCGTTCGACTCGCCCGACATCTGCTCGTGCAGGAGCTCGACGCCGTCGAAGCCCATCGCGCCGGCCTTCTCGATGCAGTCGGCGACCTCCACCTTCGGGCCGCGGAAGTGCCAGAAGGAGTAGGTCGAGACCCCGATGCGGAGGCGGCGGCGCGGGGCCGGCTCGGCCTGCGGGAGCGCGGTCAGGGAAGGGGATGCGCCGGCCACCGCGGCCGCCCCGGCGATGAACTGCCTGCGGGTCACGCTCATGACGGTCCTCCCGACGATCCCGGAACGAAAATCCCTCTCATGAAGACACCGCAGGGATTGACGATTGACGGTTTTCCCATTGGATCACTGTGGAGTCCCGGAGGGACGTGCATGGGTTCAACCGTCAATGCCCGGGGATTATCGGATAGTATATCGGGCCGGGGTTCGAGGATCAGGATGGATCGCGCGCGCTGGAAACCGATCGCGTTCGTCGCGGCGCTGGCCGCGTACTACGCCGTCTACTCCGCCATCTTCGGACGGAAGGTCGGCGAGTACTTCGAGGACGTCTGGCGGCACTTCGAGTTCGTCCGGCGGTTGTTCTGAGATGGCCGGCCTGGCGGCGTTCCTCCTGCTGGCGGTCCTCCTGTGGGGGTTCGGCGAAGTCCTGGCCGCGAGACTGGGCCTCGCGGGGGAACGCCTCGGCTTCCCGATTGCCCTGTCCTACGGCTTCCTCACGCTTGCCGTGTTCGCCCTGGCGTGGGGGCGCTTCCTCTCGATCGGCTCCCTCCTGGCCCTGCTGGGCGTCATGGGGCTGCTGGCGGTCCGCCGGCTCGCCGCGGCGGCGCGGGCGGGAACCGTTGCCGTGCGGACGGGGGGCTGGAAGCACCTCGTCCCTCCGCGCGGGCTCGACCGGTGGCTGGCGGCAGGCACCGTGATGTTCTATGGACTCGCGCTCGTGATGGCGATGGCGCCGCCCACGGGGATGGACGCGGGCGTCTACCATTTCACCATCCCCAAGCTCATCGTCCGCGAACACGGCCTGGTCCCGCTGGACGACGTGTGGATCCACAAGTTCGGCGGCTTCTACATGCTCTACGCGCTGGGGATGGCGACGGGCGGAGAGGTGACGGCCAAGCTCTTCGCCTGGGGCGCCTCCGTGGCGGCGGGGGCGCTGGCCTGCTCGGTCGCGCGTCGCCTGCGCCCGGGGGCGGGCTGGGCGGCCGCGTTCATCCTCGCCTCCAGCCCGCTCGCCGTGGGATACGCGGGGTACGAGAACCTGGAGATCCCGCTGCTCCTCTACCTCACGGCCTCGGTATACGCCCTGCATCGCATGGCCGCGGGGGATGGGTCCCGCTGGGCCGTGGCCGCCTGCGCGTTCGCCGGCTTCGCGGTCAGCACGAAGCCCAGCTCGTTCCCCGCCGCGGTGGTGCTGCCCGTCGCCTTCTTTCTTGTACGGCGCTGGGCCGTCGCGATGGCGGGCATGGGGGCCTTCCTCGCCACCGCGGGATTCTGGGGCTTGTGGAACGCCGCCACGACGGGATCCTTCATCTATCGCTATCCGGGGTCCGCCCTCGAGGGAGGGGCGGGGATCGAGCCCTCCCTCGCGACGACGCTCCTGGGACCGCTGCGGACGCTGGGGTTCGTGGCCACGGCCGGGACCTACTGGCCTGATTCGGCGGGTCCGTTCGTGGTGGCCGGGCTGGCCGGCTTCATCGTGTTCCGCTGGAGGGAGGAGGCGCGATGGCCGGCGGTACTCTGCCTCCTCGGCGTCGCCGGCTACATCGGGATCCTGGCGATCCTGTCGCCCGGCCACCTGTCCACGTCTTTTTCCGGGAGGTATCTCGCCCCGATCGTCGTCGGCTTCGGCGCGGTCCCCGCGGCCCTCTTCGCCGATTGGGCGCGGACGCAGGTCGGCCTGCTGCGATGGGCCATCCTCCTGGCCCTCCTCCTGCCGGCCGTCCCGCTCGCGGTCCTCAAGGCGGGCAAGGCCGCCGTGGCGGCCCCCGCGGCGCTGGGGATCGAGCGCCGCGAAGCCTACCTGGCGAAGAAGATCGAGACGTTCCAGGCCTGTCGGTATCTCGACCGGCTTCCGGATCCCCGAGTCAAGGTCCTCTTCGTGGCCCACCGGCCCTACTACCTGGACCGCCCCTTCGTGCACGCCGTCGATTCGGGGTGGCAGCCCTTCTACCGCGGGCTTCGCGACCGGGAGGATTTCGTCCGGCGCGCCCGGGAGCAGGGCATCACGCACGTGCTCTACGAGCCTTCGCTGCCCCAGGGCTCCTGGATCGCGGACCCGGATGTGTTCTTCGGCTCGGCGCCGTTCCGCGAGGCGGGACGCTGGCCCTACTGGTTGGGACGCACGGTGCGCGTCTACGAGCTGATGGCGCCGTGAGCCCTGGGGGTCAGCGCAGCTCCAGCGTGTCCACGTAGTACCATCCGCCGGCCTGGTTCCGGAGGCGGATCGAGAAGCGCGAGCTGGGCGGGAAGTCGACCGAGAGCTGGCCCCACACGTTTCCGTTGTTCAGGGGGCCGGCCTTGGCCAGGACGCCCCCGGCGGGGTCGAGGATCTCGATCGTCATGACGGAGGCCGCGGCGCCCTTCCACGAGAGCCGGCTCAGGCGGCGGCCCGCCCGCACCTGGAAGACCACGTCCGTCCCCGTCCTCTGGTTGAAGTACATCCCTTCGCCGCGGAAGACGCCCGTGGGGTCCATGGACTTCTGGGCGGGGAAGGAGATGAACTGGGCCGGGAGGGGGAAGGGCTTCATGCTCTCCTCGGCGACGAAGTACGCGCGCGTCTCCATCTGGGCGAGCCGGAAGCACTCGTCGAGCCGGCCCTCCACGCGGACCCGGTCGAGTGTCTTGAGGGACGGCAAAGCCTCCTGGTACCAGTGCGCCGCCCGGGAGAACTCGCCGACCTTGAAGGGCTCGGCGCGCTCCTTCTGGGCTGCGGCCCACCAGGCGTCCCCGAGCGCCACCTGCGGCGCGGGATCCGTCGGCGCGGTCCGCTCCAGCTCGGCGAGTTTCTTCAATGCGTCATCCGGACCGGCCGCGAGGAGCGCAAGCCCCTCGTCCCAGCGGCCCTTGACCAGCGCGAGATAACGCCCGGCGTCGGCCAACGCGGCCGAGTCGGACGGGGACTTCGCCAGCGCCGCCTGCGCCTTCACGTACTTGTCGTAGAGCGGGCGCAGGACGCCGACCTCCTTCTGCACGAACGCGGCCCGCTCGGCCGTGATCGCGTCGCCCGCCTGCTTGGCGATCGACTGGGCGTCCTTCGCCGCAACGGGGGCGAGCTTGAAGTCGTCCGCGGCGAGCGCGTCCTCGGCCAGCCGGAGGTGGGCCGCGGCGAGGGCCGAGCCGTCGTCGCGCGTCTTCACCAGCTTCTTGGCGGCGCGCAGCGCCGCGGACTTCGCCTCGAGCGGCGCATCTTCAAGCCCTTCCGCGGCCATGCGGTCGATCTCGGCGAAGGCGGCGGGCAGGTCCAGTTTCTCGACCGCCGCGTCGCGCGCGGCGCGGAGCTGGGCGAAGCGCGCGGCCGGGTCCTTGGGGGGGAAGGGCAGCGGGCCCGGGGCGGGCCTCGGCGCAGGCACGGGGGCCGGAGGTGGCGGGACGGGCACGGGAGCGGGAGGCGGCGGCGGGGCGGGGATCGGCGCGGGGGGATCGGCCTTCGCGGCCTCAAGCTGGCCGAGCTTCTCCTTGGCCCGTCGGGCCTCCTCCTCGGCCCTCGCGGCGCGCTCCTTGATCGCCTGCAGCTCCTCGAGAAGACGCTTCTGCTCGACGCCGGAGGCCGCCGCGGCCTTCGCCTCCGCCTCGCGCAGCTTCGCTTCGGCCTCCCGGGCCTGGCGGTCGGAGTTATCCCGGGCGGCCTTCTCGAGCCGCCGCAACTCCTCCTTCTTCTCCTCCTCTTTCTGCACGGCCTCGGCGCGCCCGCGCTCCAGCGCCTCGCGCATCCGGCCGCGCGCGAGGTCGTCGTCCACGGAGGAGCCGGGGCCCGAGAGCAGCACGGCGGCGATGATGCCCAGGAGCGCCACGCCGGCCGCCGCGACCCAGATCCAGGGAGAGGAGCGCTTCTCCGCCCGGATCGCCCGCCGCGTGTTGGTGACCGAGACATGCACCGCCTCGCCCTTCATCCAGCGGTCCAGGTCATCCGCGAAGGCGGTGGCGGTCGCGTAGCGGTCCTTGGGGTAGCGCTCCAGCGCCTTGAGGCAGATGTTCTCGAGGGGCTTGTTGAACGCGGGGTCGATCACGCCCATGCGGGCGGTGGAGGGCGGCTGCGCGCGCTGCTTGGTCGCCTTCATCAGGATCTCGAGGGCCGTCTCCCCCTCGAAGGGCTGGCGGCCCGCGAGGATCTCGTAGAGGATCACGCCGAGCGACCAGACGTCGGCCCGGCCGTCCACGGTCTTCAGGCCCTGGGCCTGTTCCGGGCTCATGTAGGCGGGCGTGCCCACGGTGAGGCCCTCGTTGGTGAGCGAGAGGCCGGTGTTCCCGCCCATCGCCTTGGCGAGGCCGAAGTCCATCACGAACGGCCGCGCGTCGGCGTTCACGAGGATGTTGGCGGGCTTCAGGTCCCGGTGGAGGATGCCCTGCTCGTGGGCGGAAGCCACGCTGACGGCCACGTCGCGGAGCACCGCGAGTTTCCGGGGCAGGGTCAGCCCCTTCTGCTTCCACCACTCGGAGAAGGGCTTGCCTTCCACGAACTCCATCGCGAGATAGCGGCGGCCCTCGATCTCGCCGGCCTCGAACAGGGTGACGATGTTGGGGTGCTTGAGCTTGGCCGCCATCTGCGCCTCGCGGTTGAAGCGGGCGCGCTCCTGTTCCGCCTGGGCCTTGTCGGCGTGGGGGCGGGGGATCATGAGCTTGAGCGCGACCCGGCGGTTGAGCTGGGTGTCTTGGGCCTCGTAGACCACGCCCATGCCGCCGCGGCCCACCTGCCGGAGCAGCTGGTACTTTCCCAGCCGGGTGGGGCCCCCCTTGGGGCGCGGGGTTTCAGCGGGCTCGCTCATGGTCGATTCAAATTATTGGTTCGACTGCATCGACCCCTGGTTCCCGCTGCTGGCGGGAAACCCAGGGGATCGATGCGGGCTCACGACAAGTATAGCTCGAGCAGCGCCCCGCGGGCGGGCGGACAGGCAAGTCCGGGTGCGCCTGCAGCGGGGTCACGGGGGCAGTTGGATGTCGTCGCCCTTCTTGCGGGCGCGGCCGGCTTGCAGGGCCTTGTACTGGGGCGAGGTGAACCATTCCTGCATGAGGGAGATCTTGCGCGCCAGGCTCTCGTCTACGGACAGGAACTTCACCCCCACGGTGAAGACCCCCGCGCGCTTTGGATTCTGGTGGCACCAGCGGACCTCGGCCTGGGTGTCGATCTCGTCGTCGTACTTCTCGATGCGGATGCGGATGCGGAACTTCGCGCCCGGGGCGTGGCGTTCCTGGACGAGGAGGCAGGCCCCTCCGCTCGAGAGGTCCAGGGTGCGGCACTTCGTGTCCGACTTCCCCAGCCCGATCTTCGAGAGGAACCCGCCCGTCTCGAGCGTGGCGCCCGCGTCGTCGATCTCGAACCGGGGCTGACGGCGACGGCCCTCGTCCGGGTCGGCGGACGGGGGCTTCGGGGCCGGAGTATTGGCTTTCTGGAACTCCTTCGTCCAGTCGCCTTCCCCGGCGCGCTCGGAGGGCATGGGGAAAGATTACCCGCCGATGCCCCAGAGCGCAAGGCCGTGACGGAGCTTCGTGGGGCGAAGCTTGAAGGCGTGACCCCGCGCGCGGCGGAGTGTACACTGGCTTTCATGGCTGGATTCCAATTCCAGGACCTGCTCCCGATCGGGAAGGACGAGACCTCCTACCGATTGCTCACGAAGGATCATGTCTCGACCTTCGACGCGGGCGGGCGGCCCTTCGTCAAGGTCGAGCCCGAGGCGCTCACGCTCCTGGCGCGCGAGGCCATGCGCGACATCGCGCACCTCCTCCGGCCCGGCCACCTCGCCCAGCTCCGCGCGATCCTGGACGACCCCGAGGCCTCCCCGAACGACAAGTTCGTGGCGCTCGACCTCCTCAAGAACGCGAACATCTCGGCCGGAGGCGTGCTGCCCATGTGCCAGGACACCGGCACGGCCATCGTGGCGGCGAAGAAGGGGCAGCTCGTCTTCACCGGCGGCGGCGACGAGGAGGCGATCGCGCGGGGGATCTTCGACGCCTACCGCACGGGCAACCTCCGATACTCGCAGCTCGCCGCGCTGGACATGTACACGGAGAAGAACACCGGGACCAACCTGCCCGCGCAGATCGAGATCTATGCCGCCGACGGCGACGCCTACAAGTTCCTTTTCATCGCCAAGGGCGGCGGGTCGGCCAACAAGAGCCTGCTCTTCCAGGAGACGAAGGCCATCCTCAATCCGGCGTCCCTACTGGCGTGGCTCGACCAGAAGATCCGCACGCTCGGCACGGCCGCCTGCCCGCCCTACCACCTCTCGATCGTGATCGGCGGCACCTCGGCGGAGCTCACGCTCAAGGTCGCCAAGCTGGCCTCGGCGCGATACCTCGACACGCTTCCCGCGACCGGCAACGAGCTCGGCCGCGGCTTCCGCGACCGGGACCTCGAGCAGAAGGTGCTGGAGCTTTCCCGCAAGACCGGCATCGGGGCCCAGTTCGGCGGCAAGTACTTCTGCCACGACGTGCGGGTCATCCGCCTCCCGCGGCACGGCGCGAGCTGCCCGGTGGCGCTCGCGGTCTCCTGCTCGGCCGACCGCCAGGCGCTGGCGAAGATCACGCGGGACGGGGTCTTCCTCGAGACGATGGAGACCGATCCCGCGAAGTACCTCCCCGAGCCGAGCGCCGCCGACCTGCAGGGCGACTGCGTCCGGATCGACCTCCGGCGCCCCATGGACGAGATCCGCCGGGAGCTCTCGCGCCACCCGGTGCGGACGCGGCTCTCGCTCACGGGCCCCCTGGTCGTGGCGCGCGACGTGGCCCACGCGAAGATCAAAGAGCGCCTCGACAAGGGCGAGCCGATGCCCCCGTATATGCGGGACCTGATGGTGTACTATGCGGGGCCGGCCAAGACGCCAGAAGGCTACGCGTCCGGGAGCTTCGGCCCCACCACGGCGGGGCGTATGGACTCCTACGTGGACTACTTCCAGTCGAAGGGCGGGAGCCTCGTGATGCTCGCCAAAGGGAACCGCTCGGCCGCCGTCACCGAGGCGTGCAGGAAGCACGGCGGGTTCTACCTGGGCTCCATCGGCGGCCCCGCCGCCCGCCTGGCGCAGGACTGCATCAAGAAGGTCGAGGACCTCGAGTACCCGGAACTCGGGATGGAGGCCGTCCGCAGGATCGAGGTCGTCGACTTCCCGGCCTTCATCGTGGTGGACGACAAGGGGAACGACTTCTTCGCCGGCATGATGGGGACCGCGAAGGGCGTCCCGGTGAGCGTCGCGCCGTAACCCGCCGCGGAACGAAGAGGCGCCGGAACCCGTTTAGTTCTTGGATGAAGCTGCTCTCCGTGGTCGCCGCGCTGCTCCTGGCCGGTCCACGGCAGGAAGAGCCCGGGAAGCAGGTCGACTTCGTCCGCGACATGCAGCCTCTCTTCACGAAGCACTGTCTGAAGTGCCACGGCCCCGAGAAGCCCAAGGGGCAATTCCGGCTCGACGCGAAGGGCTTCGCGCTCAAGGGCGGGGTGACGGGGAAGGCGATCATCCCTGGGAAGGGCGGCGAGAGCCGCCTCGTGCAGCTCCTCCTGCACAAGGACGCGGACGAACGCATGCCCCGCAAGGCGCCGGCGCTCGCCCCGGCGGAGATCGACCTCGTGCGCCGCTGGATCGACCAGGGGGCCGGCTGGCCGGACTCCGCGACCGCGGCCGATGAGCAGAAGAAGCACTGGGCCTACGTGAAGCCGCTGCATCCCGCCGTGCCCGTCGTGAATACCGGGGGTTGGGTCCGCACCCCGATCGACGCCTTCGTGCTCGCCCGCCTGGAAAAGGAGGGCTTCGCGCCGGCGCCGGAGGCGGCGAAGGAGACCCTGCTGCGGCGCGTGAGCCTGGACCTCACCGGTCTCCCGCCCTCGCTCAAGGAGCTGGACGAGTTCCTGGCCGACGGCTCGTCCGATGGGTACGAGAAGGTCGTGGACCGCCTCCTCGCCTCCCCCCACTACGGCGAGCGGTGGGCGAGGCCCTGGCTTGACCTCGCGCGCTACGCCGACACGAACGGATTCAACTTCGACAGCCGCCGCACCATGTGGAAGTACCGCGACTGGGTGATCGACGCCCTGAACCGCGACCTGCCCTTCACCGACTTCACGATCGAGCAGATCGCCGGCGACATGCTCCCGGACGCGACCCTCGGGCAGAAGGTCGCCACCGGCTTCCACCGGAACACGATGACGAACGAGGAGGGCGGCGTCGACAAGGACGAGGCGCGCTGGGAGACGCAGCTCGACCGGGTGCACACCACGGCGACTGTCTGGCTGGGCAGCACGTTCGCCTGCGCGCAGTGCCACAACCACAAGTACGACCCCTTCACGCAGAAGGACTTCTACCGCTTTCTGGCGTTCTGGGAGGACTGCGAGGAGCCGCGCATCGAGCTCCTCACGCCCGAGGAGGAGCGGCAGCGGAAGGAGCTCCGCGCCGACCTGGCGCGCGAGGAGGCCCTGCTGAAGAAGGCCGAGCTTCCCGCACACGTGGCCAAGGCGCTCAACACGCCGCTCGAGAAGCGGAGCAACACGAACCGGAACGACCTCATCACGTACTATCGCGCCCAGGCCCCCGCGGCGCTGCAGCCCGTGGCGGCGAAGTGCCTCGAGATCAACCGGGATCTCGAGAAGCTCGATGTCGCCACGGCGCTCGTCTTCCGCGAGAAGCGGTCCCCCGGGATCCCCTCCGCGCCGATCCGGATCAAGGGCGGCTACGCGACGCCGGGGGAGCGCGTCCCGGCGGGCGTCCCCGCCTCGCTCCACCCGCTGCCCGAGGGGGCGCGGCCCGACCGCCTGACGCTGGCCCGCTGGCTCGTGAGCGAGGAGAACCCGCTCGTGGCGCGGGTCGCGGTGAACCGGTACTGGATGGAATTCTTCGGCCATCCGCTCCTGGACACGCCCGAGGACTTCGGGGCGCAGAGCCGCAGGCCCGAGCACCCGGAGCTCATGGACTGGCTGGCCACCGAGTTCGTGCGAGGAGGGTGGAAGCCGAAGGCGATCCACCGATTGATCGCGACCTCGGCCGCGTACCGCCAGTCCTCGCGGGTCACGCCCGCGCTCCTGGAGCGCGATCCCTACAACAAGCTCGCGGCGCGCGGGCCGCGCTTCCGCATGGAGGCGGAGATGGTCCGCGACACGATGCTCGCCGCGAGCGGGCTGCTCTCCCGGAAGGTCGGCGGACCGAGCGTCTTCCCGCTCCAGGCGGACGCGAGCGGCGTGATCGCGATCAACAAGGTGGAGACGGCGTGGAAGGCGAGCGAGGGGGAGGACCGCCACCGCCGCGGGCTCTACACCCACTGGCGGCGCACCGCGCCCTTCAGCGCGTTCGCCGCGTTCGACGCCCCCAGCCGCGAGGTCTGCACCGTGAGGCGCGCGCGGACCAACACGCCGCTCCAGGCCCTGAGCGGGATGAACGATCCGGCGTACTTCGAGGCGGCGAAGGCGCTGGCGGCGCGGATGCTCGAGGAGGCGGGGCCCGGCGACCGCGAGCGGGCCGCGCACGGGTTCCGGCTCTGCACCGCGCGGGTCCCGGGGGCCTGGGAGCTCGATCGGCTGGTCGCCGCGCTGGGGCGCGAGCGGAAGGCCGGGGCGGCGGAGGGGAAAGCCTGGACCCTGATCGCCAACGTGATCCTCAACCTGGACGAGACCCTGACCAAGGAGTGACCGTGAACGAGGATTTGAAGGGCGTCACGCGGCGGCATTTCTTCCGGCAGGCGGGGTTCGGGATCGGCTCGATGGCGCTCGGGTCGCTGCTCCGGCGCGACCTCCTCGCGGGCGACGGCGTGAACCCGATGGCCGCGCGGCGCCCGCACTTCGCCGCGAAGGCGAAGAACGTGATCTATCTCTTCATGGCGGGGGCGCCCTCGCAGCTGGATCTCTTCGAGCCGAAGCCCAAGCTCGTGCAGTTCCACAACCAGCCCTGCCCGGAGGAGCTGCTGAAGGGGGAGCGCTTCGCGTTCATCAAGGGGGTGCCCAAGCTGCTGGGGACGCCCTACACGTTCCAGCGGCACGGGGCCTCGGGGGCGACGATCTCGAACCTGCTTCCGCATCTGGCGGGGGTCGCGGACGAGCTGGCGTTCGTCAAGTCGGTCCACACGAACCATTTCAACCACGCGCCCGCGCAGATCTTCATGAACACGGGCCACATCATCGTGGGACGGCCGAGCATGGGGTCGTGGACGACGTACGGCCTGGGAAGCGAGTCGAGCGACCTGCCGGGCTTCGTGGTCCTGGTCTCGGGGAAGATCGACCCGGGGGCCGGGAGCTCCTGCTGGTCGAGCGGGTTCCTCCCGACCACGTACCAGGGGATCGAGTTCCGGACCAAGGGCGAGCCGGTGCCCTGCGTCTCGAACCCGGAGGGCGTGGATGCGGCGGCACGGGGCCGGTCGGTGGAGCTGATCTCGGAGCTCAACCGGAGACATCTCGAGGAGACGGGCGATCCGGAGATCGCCACCCGGATCGCGGCGTACGAGATGGGCTACCGGATGCAGTCGAGCGTCCCCGAGCTCGCCGATCTCGCGAAGGAGCCGAAGTGGGTCCACGAGATGTACGGAACGGAGCCGGGGAAGTCCTCGTTCGGGAACAACTGCCTGCTTGCGCGCCGGCTGGTGGAGCGCGGGGTGCGCTTCGTCCAGCTCTATCACCGCGGCTGGGACCACCACGGGACGGACTCGAGCGACGACATCATGACCGGGCTGCCGAACCTGTGCCGGCAGACGGACCGCGCGGCGGTGGCGCTGCTGCGCGACCTCAAGCAGCGCGGGCTGCTCGACGAGACGCTCGTCATCTGGGGCGGCGAGTTCGGCCGGACGCCGATGAACGAGGGCCGGGCGGAGGGGAAATTCGTGGGGCGCGACCACCATCCGCGCGCCTTCACGATGTGGCTCGCGGGCGGCGGCGTGAAGCCGGGCGTCACGGTGGGGGCGACGGACGATCTGGGCTACACGATCGCGGAGGACCCGGTGCACGTCCACGACCTGCACGCCACGGTGCTGCATCTCATGGGGATCGAGCACACGCGGCTGGTCCACCGCTTCCAGGGCCGCGACTACCGCCTGACCGACGTGCACGGCAAGGTGGTGGAGAAGCTGCTCGCATGAGCAGGCTCGCGGGCGCCCTGCTGGCCGCGATCCTCGCCGGGGTCCAGGAGGCCAAGACTCCGGAAAAGGTCGACCTCCTCCAGGGCCTCGACTTCAAGAAGGACGCGGTGCTCGGCAAGTGGGCCTTCGAGGAGAAGGTGCTCGTCGCGCCGACGGTCCGCTTCGGTCGCCTCCAGCTCCCCTACCGGCCTCCGGAGGAGTATGACGTGCGTCTCGTGGCGGAGCGGAAGGCGGGTGCCGATTCGATCGTGCTTGGGCTGGTCGGGAAGGGGAGGCAGTTCGCCGTCGTGATTGACGCCTTCGCGAAGGACCCATCCAGCGGCGTCGACCGCGTGGACGGAAAGGCGTTCCCAGACAACGAGACGAAGCACCCGGGCCGCGTCGTGGAGAACGGCAAGAAGGTGGAAATCCGTGTCTCGGTGCGGAAGGACCGCCTCACGGTGACGCTCGTCGGCAAGCCTCTCGTGGACTGGAAGGCCGACTGGTCGCGGGTCTCGCTCTTCGAGGACTGGGCGGTCCCCGACACGGGCGCGCTCTTCCTGGGAGCCTGGACCGCCCCCTGGCACGTCCATGCCCTCGAGCTCACGCCGATCACGGGCGAGGGCCGGCGGACGCGGTGATCCTTTGACGAACGGGCATCTCTCTGCGGGTGGCTCAAAGGTGAGTTGCCGTCCCTGCCTCTAATGTTCCGAGGGATTGGACGCAGGGGGTTGTGCCTGAAGCCCCTCGAGGAACTGCCGGGGCTTGACGATCCGGACCCCCTGATACTCCCCGAGATCGAGTAGGTGGTGGTCGCCGCTGACGACGTATCCGGCCCGTCCCAGGAGAGCGGCCGCCAGGTACTTGTCGTCGTCCGGATCGTCCTTCACCGCCTTGATATCGATCTCGCCGTCCGCCAGATCGGCGAGGACCCCGATCGCCGCAACCCTGACTTCGATCTCCTCGTCGGTGCCGACGAGCTCCTTGCGGAGTCGGGGATAGAAGAGCACGCGCTTGAGCTCCGCCAGGATGGGGGTGGACAGGACGAGCTCGAACGCGCGCTTCTCGACGAATTCCCGGAGGATACGGCCGGACGGGCCTTGGGGGCGGATGAAGGCGCTCGCCAGGACATTGGCGTCGAAGACCGCCCGAAGCACGCGCTACCGGGCCTTCGGCTTTCTGGAGCGATGCTTGGCTTCGTCGGCCAGGGCGTCGGCCTTCTCCTGGGGGAGGGCGGCCTTCCCGGGGGCCAGGGCGTCCAGAAGCCGGAGCCGGGCGAGGCGCTCCAACTGCCGCAGTTTCTCCACGGGGACCATCGCGGCGAGGGGTCTCCCCTTGCGCTCGATGATGAACTCGTCGTGGCGAACGTCCACGCGGTTGAGCAGGTCCCCCAGGCGCCGGCGAAGATCCAAGGTCGTCAGCCGCTCGATCACAAGGCCTCCACAACTATATCAACTATCATAGTTAATAGGGTTGTGGGAATCAAGGGTCCCGTTCAGACCTTGTTCGCCTGCGCGAGCGGGGGCTGGCCCGCGAGGACGCGGATCAGGTTCTCGGCCGCCATGCAGGCCTGGCGCTCCACGCTCTCGTAGGTGCGCGAGGCCACGTGGGGCGTGAGGACCACGTTCGGCGCGTTGAGGAGAGGGTTGGTCTTTAGGATAGGCTCGGGCTCCACCACGTCGGCGCCGTAGCCGCCCAGCCGGCCGCTCTGGAGCGCCGCCGCCACGTCCGCCTCGTGGATGAGGCCGCCGCGCGCGCAGTTGAGCAGGTAGGCCCCCTTCTTCATCAGGGCAAGCCGGCCCGCGTTCATGAAGTCCTTGTTCTCGTCGGTCAGGTTCATGTGGAGCGAGACCACCTCCGCGACCCTCAGCACGTCCTCAGCGGCCGGCTTGCGCTCGACCCCGTGCTGCTTCGCGAAGGCCTCGTCCCAGTAGAGGTCGAAGGCGCAGACCTTCATGTCAAAGGCCACCGCCCGCTTCGCGACCTCCTTGCCGATCCGTCCGAGGCCCAGGATGCCGAGCGTCTTCCCGGCCAGCTCGCGGCCCGTCGAGCGCTTCCACTCGGCCTTCTTGACCCCGGCGTCCTGCCAGGGGATGAGGCGCGTGAGCGAAAGCAGGAGGCCGAACGTGTGCTCGGCGACGGTCACGTGGTTCACTCCCGGGCAGTAGGTCACCGGGATGCGCAGGTCGGTCGCCGCGGCGAGATCGATCTTGTCCACGCCGATGCCGTACTTGGAGAGCACCTTGAGGCGCGGGAGGGTCTTCTGGAGGACGGGGCGCGTGAAGGCGTCGTCGCCGCAGACGATGCCGTCGTGGGAGCCCACGAGCCTGAGCATCTCCGTCTCGGGGAGCGGCCCGCGCGCCCGCTCGATCTCGAAGCCCGCCTTCGCGAGAAGCTCGTGGTGCGCACCGGGCGTGTCCTGGAACGAAGTGGTGGTGATGAGGATTCGCGGTGCGCTCATGTCAGCTCCCGATCGAAACGGCCACGGCCAGGGCGGCCTGGGCCAGGTCCTTGAGGGCCGCTCCGTCGACGCGCCAGGCCTCGAAGGCCACCCAGTCGGGCCCCGCCTCTGTGAAGTCCCGCCCCCCGCTCTCGATCGCCGCGGCTCGGTCGGTCCCTGCGAGTCGGAGCGCCAGGGTCGAGGTCCCCCGCGCCATCGCGAAAAGGACGCCCCGGTCGGTGGCCAGCACGGGAACCCCGTAGGCGGCGCCCTTGCACCAGGGATTCAGACTGTACAGGTGCTCGCAGAGGTCCGGATGGGTGTGGAGCTCGAATTCGTCGAGGTCGTAGTTGGACTTGTTCCGGGAGTCGGAAGGGACGGCCTGCCTCTCCAGGAAGGCCAGCAGCGCCGCGTTCGCCGGATGCGGGAACTTCTCCACGGAGGCTACCCGCCCCACTCCGTATGGAACGGACCCTGCCCGGGCTTGTCGATGCGCTCGTAGGTGTGGGCGCCGAAGTAGTCGCGCTGGGCCTGCGTGAGGTTGAGCGGCAGCCGCTCGGCGCGGATCGAGTCGTAGTAGGCAAGGCTGGAGCTCATGGCGAGGACGGGGATGCCCATCGACTGGGCGGTCTGGACCACGTGCCGCCAGCGCGGCTGCGCCTCGCCCACCCAGGCCTTGAAGTGCTCGTCGAGCATCAGGTTCGGGAGGTCCGGGTTCTTCCGGTAGGCGGTCTTGATGAGATCGAGGAACTGCGCGCGGATGATGCAGCCGCCCTTCCAGATCCGCGCGATCTCGCCGAGGTCGAGATTCCAGCGGTACTCGTCGCTCGCCGCCTTCATCATGAACATGCCTTGCGCGTACGAGCAGATCTTCGAGGCGTAGAGCGCGTCCCGCACCGCGTCGATCAGGTCCCCGGGATTCCCGGCGTAACGGCTGGGCTTGGGCCCGGAGAGAACCCTGCCCGCGGCGACGCGGTCGCCCTTGAAGGCCGAGAGGATGCGTCCCTCCACGGCGGCGTTCACGGTCGGGATCGGGACGCCCAGGTCGAGCGCGATCTGGCTCATCCACTTGCCGGTGCCCTTCTGGCCGGCCTTGTCGAGAATGAGGTCGACCAGCCACTTCCCGGTCTCGTCGTCCCGCTTGCGGAGGACCTTGCCGGTGATCTCGATGAGGTACGAGGAGAGCAGCCCCTGGTTCCAGTCCTCGAAGATCCGGGCGAGCTGCGGGGCCTCGAGGCCGAGCGCGAGGCGGAGGACCTCGTAGCTCTCGGCGATGAGCTGCATGTCGCCGTACTCGATTCCGTTGTGGATCATCTTCACGAAATGGCCGGCGCCGTCGGGGCCGATGTAGGCGACGCAGGGACCGTCATCCACCTTCGCGGCGATTTTCTCCCAGACGGGGCGAATCCGCTCGTACGCGTCCCTCGGGCCGCCGGGCATGAGGGAGGGCCCGTTGAGCGCGCCCTCCTCGCCACCGGAGACGCCCGAGCCGATGAACGACAGGCCCTTCGCCTTCAGCGCCTCGAAGCGGCGGCGCGTGTCGGCAAAGTGGGAGTTGCCGCCGTCGATCACGATGTCGCCAGGCTCGAGGAGCGGCTGGAGCTTCCCGATCGTGTCGTCCACCGGCGCGCCGGCCTTGACCAGGAGGATGATGCGCCGCGGGCGCTCGAGGGACTTCACGAAATCCTCGACCCTCCTCGCCCCGAAGAACTGTCTCCCCTTGGCGCGGCCGGCGAGGAGCTGCTCGGTGCGCTCCCACGTCCGGTTGTAGACCGAGATGGGAAAGCCGTTCCGCTCGATGTTGAGCGCGAGGTTCTCGCCCATGACGGCGAGGCCCACGAGTCCGATCTGCGACTGGGTCATCTCTTGATCCTCGCGGAGCCGCCCTTGACGACGTGCTCCACCTCCTCCAGGGTCACCATGGACGTGTCGCCGCGCG